>JBJTPA010000195.1:0-13964 GCA_046074885.1 Planctomycetaceae bacterium | reverse complement strand
GTGTTGTTGGAGTTGTAGTCCTCGCTCTCGGTGATCTTCTGCTCGCCCTCGTCGAAGTAGCGGCCGTAGTTGAGGTCGCGCATGTCGGGGAGCACGCGGTAATAGCCGCCGAGATCCTGGGCGTGGGCCATCTCCTCGCGGCTGCAGAGCACCTCGAACTTCTTCTCGCCGTGTCGCGTGCCGATCACGCGGATCGGGTGCTCCGGCCTTCCCATCAGTTCCCCGATCGCCCGGGCCAGCGTGGCGATCGTGGCGGCCGGGGCCTTCTGCACGAAGATGTCGCCGTTGCCGCCGTGCTCGAAGGCGTAGAGGACGAGGTCCACGGCGTCGTCGAGCGTCATCATGAACCGCGTCATGTCGGGGTCGGTGATCGTGATCGGCTTGCCCGCGAGCACCTGCTGCACGAAGAGCGGGATCACCGAGCCCCGCGAGGCCATGACGTTGCCGTAGCGGGTGCCGCAGGCGGTGGTGGCGGTGCCCTCGAGGTTCCGCGACTTGGCCACCATGACCTTCTCCATCATCGCCTTGGAGATGCCCATGGCGTTGATCGGGTAGACGGCCTTGTCGGTGCTCAGGCAGACGACCCGCTTCACCCCGGCCGCGACGGCCGCCTCGATGACATTGTCGGTGCCGATGACGTTGGTGCGAACGGCCTCCATCGGGAAGAACTCGCACGACGGCACCTGCTTGAGCGCCGCGGCGTTGAACACGAAGTCCACGCCCCCCATCGCGGCCTTGACGCTGGAGAAGTCGCGGACGTCGCCGATGTGGAACTTGAGCTTGGGGCTCGCATACCGCTTCCGCATGTCGTCCTGCTTCTTCTCGTCGCGGCTGAGCACGCGGATCTCGCCGATGTCGGTCGCGAGAAAGCGCCGCGTCACGGCGTTGCCGAACGAGCCGGTGCCGCCGGTGATGAGCAGGTTTTTATTGGCGAACATCGACGGCCGGGCGGAGGCGGGGCGACCGGACCAAAACCCTCGCCTGAGGGGATGGCGCGGCGTCACGGGAGACCCCCTGCATCATGGACCGCCCCACCCCCTGCTTCAAGCCGCGGAACCCCTTGCCGTGGCTCGTGGAAGCCCCCCGAGGGATGGCCTATGCTGGCTGGGCCGACCGTGACTATTCAGGGGAGCGACCACACGCCGCCGATGCCGCCCGAGCCGCCGGAATCGAGGCCGCCATCCCCTGCCGCTTGGGTCGCCGTGGCGGCCCTGTGCGCGGCCGCCGTCGTCGGCCCGCTCTGCCTGGGCGGTGCGCCGACCTGGCCGCGGTTCGCGATCGAGGCGGCCATGGCGGCCGCGGTCGTGGCGTGGGCCGTGACGGCGCCGCGGCCGCGGTGGCTCGTGCTCGTGCCGCTGGGCATCGCCGCCCTGGCGTGCCTGCAGGTGGTGCCGCTGCCTGGCGGCCTGCTCATGCGGATCGCGCCGGTGTCAGCCGGTAAATGGGCCGTGGCGAACGAGGCCGCCCGGAACTCCTGGGCCACCGTCTCGGTCGATCCCTCGGCCACGATGACGGCGATCCGCAGGCTCCTGCTGGCGGTGGCAACCGCCGCGGCGGTCGCCGACCTCGGCCGCATGGCTGCCTGCCGCCGCTGGCTCGCCGGGGCGGTCGCCGTCGCGGGGCTGGCGATCCTCGCCACCGGCTGGATGTTTCCCGTGCGCGACAGGGTCGTGCTCGGGTTCATCGACCTCAAGGGCCCGATCGAATACTGGCTCACCCCGCTCGAGCCGCCGCTCCAGACCGCCGGGTTCGGCTACGCGAAATGGATCACGGTCGGGGGCTACCGATACCTCACGTTCGACGGGGCTTCCGCCGACGGCTTCGGCTGCTACCTCAACAGCAACCACTTCGCGGGGGCGCTGTGCCTCGCCTGGCCGGTGGTGCTTGGCGCCTGGCTGTGGCTGACGCAGGGCCGGCTTCCCGCCGTCGCGCGGCACGCCGCCGTCGTGGGGGCGACCGCGATCGCCGTCTGGACGGCCGGGGGCATGGCCCATTCGCGGGCCGGATCGGCGTCGCTGCTCTTCGGGGCGCTCGTGTTCCTGAGCCTCGTGGCCGTGCATCCCTGGCTGCGGCGCGCCAGCGTGGCAGTCACCGGCGCGGCCCTCGTGGGCATCGTCGGGTTCGTGGTCGTGTTCCTCGGGGGCTTCACCGGGATCGTGGGCTGGTTTTCCGCGGGCTGGCAGCCGCGCGTGGCGAGCCTCATGCACGACCCGCGGACCGCGGCGGCGGCAGCCGCCCTGCGGATGTTCAAGGCGTCACCGGTGCTCGGCACCGGCCTCGACACCTACGCCGAGTTGGCGAAGCCGATCGGGCCAAGCAGCGACCGGCTCTTCTATGCGCACAACGACTACGCCCAGGCCCTGGCGGAAGGCGGCCTCGTGGGGGCCCTGCTCGTGACGGCCGTCGTCGCGCTGCTCGCGATCCGGCTGCGGGCGTTCGTGCGCGCCGCGCCTTCGCCCATGCGACCGCTCGACGCCGGCTGCTGGGCGGCACTTGCCGGCCTCGCGGTGCACACGTGCTTCGACTGGAACCTGCACGTGCCGGCCAATGCGTTGCTCGCGTGCGTGATCGCGGGCTTGGCCCTGGGCAGCTCCGCGGGAGGCGACGCGGCCGCGACAGCCCAGCCGCCCGGTCGCGGTACCGGCGGCAGAGTCGCCGCGATCGGGCTCAGCCTCGCGTGCGTGGTGGCGGCCGCGGTGCTCGGTCGCGATGCCTGGTCGGAGCGGACCCAGCGGCAACTGCGGGTGGCGGTCACGTCCGCACGTCATGCCCTGCAGGACGGCTCGCGGACGGTGGACGCAGCGGCGTTACCGGCCGCCCTCGAAGCGGGTGAACGGATGGCGGGCTACGACCCTGGAAACCCACGGCTCGCCGTGCTGCTGGGCCAGGCCAACCTCCATCTCGCCGTGCTCGCGTCCACAGGCGCCGCCTCGGAGGCCAGCGTGGAGGCCGCCCAACGCTGGTTCGCCCGGGCGCGGCGGGACGCCGCGACGTGCGTGGACGTCTGCGAGCCGGTGCCGCCGAAGCCGGCCCGGGCCGATTGACGAACGACGAATAATGTGTTCAGATGTACACCTTTTGTAGCTGTATTGCGTCGGCGCGACGGACACCGCGTCATGCCATATTTCGAATTCCTGTGGATCGACGAGGTCGTGCAGCATCTCGCGGAGCACGGCATCGATGCCGAGGCTTTCGAGCAGGTCGTCTCCAGACCCCTCCGTCGCGGCCGCAGTCGATCCACCGGTCGCCCCTGTTGCTGGGGTGAGGCTGCGGATGGCCGATATCTGCTCTGCGTCTACGAGTATATTGACGACATGACGATACTTCCGGTGACGGCCTACGAAGTTCGTCGCCCGAGGGCTTGATGCAGGAGGTGCGGCATGAAGACTCCCGAGGTTTCCGCGGAACTGCTTCTGCAGATGCGACACGACCGGGGTGCGATTGCAGGCGAGTTGGCCGAACTGGAACTTCAGGACGCGAGATTGCAGCGAGCCGCGGCGGAAGACACATTGTGCGGACACCTGAGACTCGCCATTCATGCCAGCCATCGATCGCTGAAGTCCCTCGCCAGCGACGCAGGGATTGAAGCCGCGGAACTCCACGGCTTTCTCGAAGGCGAGCGATCGCTTCCATCGGATGTGCTCGACCGCTTGGCCGTTGCCGCCGGGGTCGTCGTGACGCTCGCCACGCCTCGCGGGTAATGCCCCCGGGAATCGCGGTGAGTGCGGGGGCGACTTCCGAACCGTCCATCCCGTGGGATAATCGTGGGGCTCTCATCCGGGGAATGCCCTCATCATGAAAATCACCTGCCTCGGCGCCGGGTACGTCGGTGGGCCCACGATGGCGATGATCGCGGCCAAGTGCCCCGACATCGAGGTCACCGTCGTCGATCCCAACGCCGAGCGGATCGCCGCCTGGAACTCCGACCGGCTGCCCGTCTACGAGCCAGGCCTCGACGAGGTCGTCAAGTCGGCCCGCGGCCGCAACCTCCACTTCCGCACCGACGTCGAGGCGGCCATCCGGGCCGGCGACGTGATCTTCGTCTGCGTCGGCACGCCCACGAAGACCTACGGCGTGGGCGCGGGCCGGGCCGCCGACCTCCGCTACATCGAGAGCGCGGCGCGGATGATCGCCGAGGTGAGCGAGGGCTCCAAGATCATCGTCGAGAAGAGCACGATCCCGGTGAAGACCGCCGAGGCGATGTCCACGATCCTCCGGTCGAACTCCAAGAACGGCCAGTTCCAGGTGCTCTCGAACCCCGAGTTCCTCGCCGAGGGCACGGCCATCGCCGACCTCTTGAACCCCGACCGCATCCTCATCGGCGGCGAGCGGACGCCCGAGGGCGAGGCGGCCATGGAAAAGCTCGCGGGCGTCTACGCCCGTTGGGTGCCGCGCGACCGCATCATCACCACGAACCTCTGGTCGTCGGAACTCTCGAAGCTCGTCGCCAACGCCTTCCTCGCCCAGCGGATCTCGTCGATCAACTCGATCTCCGCCCTCTGCGAGGCCACCGGGGCCGACGTGGACGAGGTGGCCAACGCCATCGGCCGCGACTCGCGGATCGGCCCGAAGTTTCTCCGGGCGTCGGTCGGCTTCGGCGGCTCCTGCTTCCAGAAGGACATCCTCAACCTCGTCTACCTCTGCGAACACTTCGGGCTGCCCGAGGTGGCCGCCTACTGGGAGGGCGTGGTGCGGATGAACGATTGGCAGAAGGACCGGTTCACCCGCAAGATCGTGAGCACGCTCTTCAACACGGTGTCGGGCAAGCGGATCGCCGTGCTCGGCTTCGCCTTCAAGAAGGACACCAACGACACCCGCGAGTCGGCCGCCATCTCGGTGGTCCGGGGGCTGCTCGAGGAGAACGCGACCGTCGTGGTCTACGACCCGAAGGTGCCCGCGGCCGACATCCGCCGCGACGTGCTCGGGCCGGGCAAGACCGACGAGCGGCTCGTGGTGGCGGGAAGCGCGGCGGAGGCCGCGGCGGGGGCCCATGGCCTGGCCGTGCTCACGGAGTGGGACGAGTTCAAGTCGCTCGACTTCCCGGCGATCCACGCCGGCATGCAGAAGCCCGCGTTCGTGTTCGACGGCCGCAACGTCCTGCCGCGGGCGCACCTCGAGAAGATCGGCTTCCGCGTGTTCGCGATCGGCAAGCCCGCCGCGGGCTGACGGCCCCTGGGGGCGTCGCGGGTGATATCATGCGAGCGGCACGTCAGCCATGACACACGCGATGGCCCAACCAGTCACGCATCGCCAATCCCGCACCGCCTTCGAGGACCGGTACCTCGCCGAGGCCCGGAAAATCTGCCTCGACGTGGTGTCGGACCCCAGGTTCGAGATCTTTCTGTTCGGCTCGCGGGCGCGTGGGCACTGCGACCATTCGAGCGACGTCGATATCGGCATCGCCGGCCCCGCGCCGCTCGGCCCGCTCCTCGGCACGCTGCTCCGCCATCTCGATGACTCCGACGTCCCGTGGCGTTGCAACGTCGTGGATTTCTCCCTGGTCACCGACGGGAAGTTCCGGGCACATGCCTACGAGGGCCGCGAAGTATGGCGAGCGGCGAGTTAGGCCTCGAGAACCTGCGGCGGGCCCTCGACGGGTTTGGCGCCCTGCTCGACGTGGCCCTCACGGATTACGACGACGTGGTGCGCGACGGCATCCAGAACGGGCAAATCCAGAAGTTCGAATACTGTGCCGAACTCTTCTGGAAATACCTGCGGTCACGGATGCTCGACGAGGGGATCGACGCGCCCAACAGTCCCCGCGGCACGATCAAGGCGGCTTTGGCGGCGGGCTTCATCCCGGACGGCGCTTACGCCGCCGCGCTGCAAGTGATCGACGACCGCAACACCTGCAGTCACGTCTACCGCCAGGCCGCGATCCCCGACATCCTGGTCCGGCTGCCGGCCCACCTGCGAACGATGCGGATGATCGTCGGCCGACTGCCTGGGGCGTGAGCGGGCGGGATCGCCGCCCTTCACAGGCAACTGCCGCCGCCCGGCAGCCGCTTCCGCAGGAAGTTCATCCGCTGCTCGATCGGAAGGGCCAGCCGCCGGCGGATCAGGGCCGCAAGCTGCCGGTCAGTCTCGATTCCCAAGGCAGCCAGGGCCCGACGCCGGGCCGCGGCCGCGGTCATCCCGCGCTTGCTCGCGGTGCGCAATCGGCTCATGGCGAACGGCCTCCGCGGCGCCGCGGCTTCCGGGCCGCCGCCGGTTTGCCGGCACCGCCGGACAGCGCATCGCGGGTCTGCTTCAGCACGGAGAGCACCGCGAGGTCGCGGTCGCGCCCCGCGGCCTCCTTGCTCGCGATCACGTCGTCGAGCGACGCCACGAGGAGCGCCGTGCCGGCGATCGACCGCTCGGCCGCGCGGTCCCGCAGGCCCTCGAACGAGCGCACGCCGTGGATGACCGGCATGAAATCGGCCTGCAGACCGATGTCGTCGTTGACGACCCGGTAGAGCTTCGAGACGGGATAGAACGGCCGCAGGATCATCGCGTCGAGGGCGGCCGCGACGCGCTTGAGCTTCCGCAGGTTCACCGGCGTGTCGCGGAACATGAAGTCGAAGTCGAGCGTCGTCACCGGCGCCCCGTGGATCGCCGCGGCGGCATTGCCGATGAGGACGGCCTCCAGGCCCTGCTCGCGCAGGGCGGCGACGACCCGGGCCAGGAGCGGCGTGGCGTTCATGCCCGAATCATACCCGCGGTCGTTGCGGACCGGCGGCGGTCATGCAGGCCGAGCAGCCTTTACCTTCGGGGACGTGGGCAGGAAGCCTGCCGCCGCCCGGGGATGGTCGGACGGCGCAACCGCGTCACGTGCCGCCGTCGATCGTGAGCACCTGGCCGGTGATGAACGACGCCGACGGGCTCGTGAGGAAGTCGATCGCACCGACCACGTCGGCGGGCGTGCCCAGGCGGCCGAGCGCGGTGCGGCGGACGATCCGCGCGCGGTGTTCCGCCGGGAGCGTCGCCGAGAGGTCGGTCGCCAGGAAGCCCGGCGCGACCGCGTTCACGCGGATGCCCCGCGGGCCGACCTCGCGGGCCAGGCTCCGCGCAAAACCCTCGAGTCCCGCCTTCGTGGCGGCGTAGACCGAGAGCCCCGGCGACCCACGCGCGGCCACGATCGACGACACGACGACGACCGACGGGGAGCCGACCGCCGCCGCGGCGGCCTGCTCCTGCACGAGCATCTGCCGGACGCACTCGCGGACGAGCACGATCGAGCCCTTGAGGTTCACCGCGAGCATCGCGTCGATGTCGGCGTCGGGGGTCGTGGCGAGCACGCCCTCGTGGGCCACCGCCGCGTTCGCCACGCAGTGGTCGATCCGGCCGAACCGGGCGACCGCGCGGTCCACGAAACCGCGGACGGCCGCCGCGTCGGCCGCGTCGAGCCGCTCGTGAAGGAGCCGGCCGGGATGTTCCGCCGCGAGCGAGTCGAGCGCGGCCGACCCCGACCGCGAGAACGTGGCCACGCGATCGCCGCGGGCCAGGAACATCTCCACCGCCGCGAGGCCGAGGCCGCGGGAACCGCCCGACACGATTGCGGTCGTGGGCATGGGCTACGGGTGGACGATGCCCGACTCGTCGATGAACTCGACCGGCGGGGCGGCCGCGCCGTGCTCCCACATCAGCGAGAAGAACCAGACACCGCTCTCGCCGAGGCAGAACTCGGCCGGCGTGAAGGCGAGTCGCGATCCCAGCGGCCGCTCGCGGCCTTCGGGTACGTATTCGCCCTGCCACCCGAAGGCCTCACCCTCCCAGGGCTTGCCGGCGGCGTGCAGCCCGGCGGCGAACGCCCGCACGGATTCGGGATCGGGCACCACCACCGGCAGCAAGGACTCGTGTCCGTCAGCTGCGCGGATTCTCGCCTGCACGGTCGCCACGATTTCGCTCCTCCGATTGCCAGGCCGTCAGGATAGCCCGTCGATGCTCCTCAAGTATCCGACGGATTTCGTTGAGTTCATGCTCGCGGAATCCCCGGGCCTCCGCCACCGACAGATCCTCCAACCAAAACTTAGCCTCCGCACCCTGTTTTTTCACATGCACGTGGGGCGGCTCGACGAGGTCGGCTTGGTAGAAGCCAATGCGGTAGCCACGGATCCGCAGGATCGTCGGCATGCTGGAGCATCCTGGGCGCCAGGGACGGTCCTGACCACCTACGGCTGTGCCGCGGCGGTCCGCGGCGTCTTGCCCGCCGCGGTCGTGGCGATCCGCTTCACGATGTCGAGGATCCGGGGGACGGCGTGGGGGTCGAGGCTCGCGCGGCACGCGTCGAGCGCCGCGGCCCGCACGCTCTCCGGCGTCGCCCCGGCGGGCAGGGGGTCGGCGAGCACGATCTCCGCGGCCACGAGTTCCCCCGTGATGGCGCTCGGCAGCCCGCGGACGCGGGCCTCCGCGATCCCCGCGACGCCGCGGAGGACCTCCTCGATCCGCTTGGGATACGCCTTCGCGCCGCCGACCACGATCACGTCGGTCCGCCGGCCCACGAACTCGCAGCGATCGCCCCGCCGCTCGACCAGGTCGCCCGTCGCCACCTCCGCCGTGTCGCGCGAGAGCTGCACGAGCAGCTCGCCGTCGCGGCGGGTCGCGAGCCGCACGCCGCCGGGCAGCGCCTTGCCCAGCCAGGCCGCCGGAAACCCCGGCCTGCCGTCGGCCACGCGGAACACCTCGCCGAGCTCCGTCGTCGCGTAGACCTGCGTGATCCTCGCGGCGGGGAAGACGCCGCGGGCCTGTTCGAGGAGCGCGGCGTCGGCCGCCTCGCCGCCGAGCGTGATCCGCTCGACCTGCGCCCGGGCGAGCACCGCGCGGTCGGCCGAGGCGACGAGCCGCCGCAGCAGCGTGGGCGTGGCCGGCAGGATGGCGACCGACTCCTCCACGATCGCGCGGGCCACGACGTCGGGATCCCGCGACGCCGGCACGACGAGCCGGCCGCCCGTGAGCAGGGCCTGCGCCCAGACCTGGATGCCCGCCCACCGCGAGGCGTCGTAGACGAGCAGCCAGCCGAGGCCGTGCCACTGGCCCGCGAGGCGGGCGGCGGAGAGGACGGAATCCCACGCGTGGTCCACGAGCTTCGGCGGGCCGCTCGTGCCGGACGTGGCCACGATCACCGGCGGCGGCACCGAGTCGCGGCCGCCGCGGGCCGGCACGCCGGCGGGCAACGCGAGCGAGACGTCCACCGTCACCCAGCCGTGGAGCTCCGTGGCGAGAAAGGCAGAGTCGGCCGTGACAAACGCCAGCGGCACGCGCTGCCGGCCGCAGGCCGCGGCGATCGCCACGAGCGACTCGGGCCGCGCGGCCCGGGCCACCACGCCCACGGGCCGGGCGGCGGCGAGCGCGGCCTCGAGCCTGGAGACGTCCGCGGCGAGCGCGGCGTAGTCGATCGCGCGGCGGGCGTCGCCGCCGGCGCCGGTCACGATCGCGGTGCGGTCGGGCAACGCGCGGGCGATCTCGCCGATGGCGAAGGCCAGCCGCTCGGTTGCGGGGGCGTCGGAGACGGCGAGGACGAGGGTTTCGAGGGTGGCGGTTGTGAGTTCGGTCATGGTTCGGTCGTGGGGTCCGTCATGGTGCCTGTCATCGCGCCGGTCACGGTGAAGGCAAGGCGGCTTCGTAGACGGCGACGAGGTCGGCGACGGTGCGAAGGGGCGGGCGGGGGGCGCCCGGGGCGGCGGCGCGGAACGGGTCCACGCCGAGCGACCGCTCGAGCAGCACGATCGTCTGGGCGAGGTCGAGCGAGTCGAGGCCGACGTCGCCGGCGAGGAGCATCGACGGCTCGATCGGCCCGGCCGTGCGGCCCGTGTCGCGGAGGACCGCGCGGATCGCATCGGTGACGGCGGCGGCGGGGGAAGGCGTCACAGGTCATTCACCCAATGCGGTGGAAGATTCCTCTCCCTCTCCCTGCGGGAGAGGGCTTGTTGTCTCAATCACCCTCTCCCTGCGGGAGAGGGCTGGGGTGAGGGTGCCTTGGCGTCGCCCCCGCACCCTCACCCGGCCTTCGGCCGGCCTCTCCCAGAGGGAGAGGCGGTGAACAGCCTGCGTCCGAACCAATAAACTCCTCCATCGTTGCGGAGCCGGGGGCTGCCACGCCCCGGCCCGTGAACGCCTGGCCGACGACCTGGAACGCGGTGGCCACGAGGATCCAGAGGTCCACCAGCGGGGCGACCGGCCGCCGCAGCAGGTCCACGTATCGGGCATCGTATTCCAGCCGCTCCGGCCAGGCGACGGCGTTTCGCCCGTGGATCTGGGCCCAGCCCGTCAATCCCGGCCGGACGAGCAGCCGCGTGGCCTGGCGCGCCGAGTAGCGGGACACGTAGCGTTCCGGGAGAGGCCGCGGGCCGACCATGCTCATGTCGCCCGCCAGCACGCTGAACAGCTGCGGCAACTCGTCGAGGCTCGTCCGCCGCAGGAGCAGTCCGAAAGCCCCGAGCCGCTCCGCGTCGGGCAGCGGCCGGCCGTCGGGCCCGGCCTCCTCGCGCATCGAGCGAAACTTCGCGATCCGGATCGGCCGCCCACGGCACCCGGCGCGGACGTCGCGGTGGAGCGCCGGCGCGCCGAGCACGAGCCGCACGGCCAGCCACACGAGCATCATCACCGGCAGCAGCGCCACGATGAGCGCGGCCGCCAGCACGGCGTCGAGCACCCGCTTCACGATCGACACGTAGGGCCCGCGCGGCGGAGCCGGGACGGCCGGCGATCCGTCGGAGCCCGGGAGGTGCACGGTGGCTGGCATGCCGGGCCTCGCAGGATCACTTCGGGTTCGGGGTTGCCGCCGGCGCCGCGGCTCGCCCGGCGGCCGATCGCGCGAACGTGCGCTCCGCGGTCCAGGCCAGCCAGACCGCCAGCACCGCGGGCACGAGCGGGGCGGAGGTCCGCACCGGCATCGGCAGCGAGGGGACGACCATGACGAGGCCCGCGACGGCCCCGGCCGCGGCCAGCATGCCGTAGAGAAACGCGACCCAGGCGTGCGTCACGCCGCTGCGGACGAGACGGTGGAAGAAGAACTCCCGGTGCGGCTCGAGCGGGTTGGCTCCCGCCGCGATCCGCCGGATCACGGTCACGAACGGGTCGAAGATCGCCGGCCACAGGCAGAGCACCGCGGGCACGAGCACCTCGGCCCGTCGCGACTCGGGGTAGACGAGCGGCACCGCCGCGAGGAACGCCCCCAGGAAACCGCTGCCCACGTCGCCCATGAACACCCGGGCGGGCTGCCAGTTGAACACGAGGAAGCCGGCCGCGGCCGCGGCGGCGAAGGCCGCGAGCAAGAGCGGCATGTTGCAGCGGGTGACGAGGCCGATCGCCGCGAGGCCGACGCCCCCGACGACGGCCACGGTGGCGGCCATGCCGTCGGAGCCGTCCATGAAGTTGAAGGCGTTGGTCATGCCCACGATCCAGAGGATGGTGACCGGCCAGGCCGCGGCGCCGAGATCCAGCGTCGGCAGTCCCGGGATCGCGACCGACCGGATCGGCTCGAGCACGTAGGTCATCGCGGCCGCCACGGCCACGTGGATCGCGAGCCGCAGCTTCGCGTCGAGCGGCCGCATGTCGTCGAGGATGCCGACGCCGGCGATCACCAGGCAGGGCAGGCAGACGCCGCACACCACCTCGAGCGCGTCGGGAGGCCAGCGGACGATCACCGCGATCGAGGCCAGCGTGGTCATGCCGGCGATCGCCACCCCGCCGCCGCGGGCAGTGGGCAGCGCGTGGGCGCTGCGGCGATTGGGCAGGTCCACGAGCCGCCACCGCGATGCCAATACGACCATCAGGTCCACGAGCACGGCCGTGACCACGAACACCGCGACGGCCACCCCCGGCCAGATGACCGACTCGAGCGAGTCGAACGACGGGAAGAGCGCCTGGTCGGGTGCGGCGGGGGCTGGCATGGCGGAGCGGGCGTCAGGCGACGGGTTCGCGGCTCCCCGATGCTACCCCGGCGCGGGATGCCGCCGCGCGGATCTCGTCCGCCACCGTCCGGGCCACGTCGGGCGTCACGTGCGCCCCCATCGGCAGGGCGACGAGCGTGGCCGCGAGCCGCTCGGTCACGGGGAACCGCTGGCCGGGCCGCAGGCGGCCGCGGAAGGCCTCCATCTGGTGGGCGGCCGGGGCGTAGTAGGCCCGCGTCTCGATGCCGCGATCGGCCAGCCGGGCCCGCAGGCCGTCGCGATCGACGGCGCACCGCGACGGATCGACCGCCACGACGAAGTCCTTCCACGAGCTCTCGGCGCCGGCGGGGATCGACTGGAACGAGATGCCCGGCACGTCGGCGAGCGCCGCGCGGTAGGCCTCGGCCGCCGCCCGGCGCCGGGCGGCCACGGCGTCGAGCCGGGCCAACGAAGCCCGGGCGAGGATCGCGGGGATCTCCGCGAGCCGCGCGTTGAGACCGGGCGCGGCGCAGCCGTAGCCGCCGTCGTTGCCGTACTCGCGGGCCACGCGGAGCGCGGCGGCGAGGCAGTCGCAGGAGGTCGCGACGAGACCCCCCTCGCCCGCCACGACGAGCTTCGTGGGCGAGAGGCTGAAGACCTGTGCCAGGCCGCCGGCCCCCACGGGCTTGCCTGCCACCGAGGAGCCCAGGCCGTGCGCGGCGTCGATGACGACCGGCACGCCGGTCGCGACTGAGATCCGCTCGAGCGCCGCGACGTCGCACGGGCAGCCGAAGGTGTGGCAGGCGAGGATCGCGGCCGTCCGAGGCGTGACCGCGGCGGCCACCGCGGCCGGATCGACCGTGAAGGTGGCGGGATCGACGTCCACGAACACCGGCTCGAGGCCGGCCCACTCGATCGCGGCGGGCGCCGCCAGGAAGATGAAGCTCGGGACGATCACCTCGGCGGCCCCGGCCGCGGCGGGGCGGCGACCGGCGGCCGGCAGCGGGCAGGTGGCCGGGGCGGTGCAGCCCGCGGCCGCCTGCGCGCGGACCGCGGCGAGCGAGCGGAGGACGAGCGCGAGGCCGACCGTGCAGTTGGCCACGCCGACGACGTGCCGCACGCCCAGGTGCGCCGCGGCGGCGGCCTCGAGCCGCGCGAGCGCCGGCCCCTTCGTGAGCATCCCGTCCGCGACGGCCGCCTCGATCTCGCCGGCGACGTCGGCGTAGGCCGGCAGGTCGGGCCTCACCAGCGGCACCCGCCAGCCGCCGGGGGGCGCCGCCAGGGTCGCCGGCCGGCTCATGCCCGCTGCTCCGCGAGCGGCTGCCCTGCGGCGCCGGCCGGGGCTGGCTCCGGTGACACGGCCACGAGGTCCGCGCAGTCGGCCGCGGTGATGTCCATGATGGCGTGGAACGCGGCGTCGGTCGGGCCGCCCGTGGCGTTCTTGAGCTCGCCGAGCCACTGCCGCACCTCGCCGAGCGGCCGTGCCGGCCGGCTCACGCGGATCACGAGCGGGTGGCTCGTCGGCTCGCGCCGTTCGTCCTCGTAGAAGAGCTCCTCGTCGAGCTTCTCGCCCGGCCGCAGCCCGCAGAACCGGATGGTCACCCGCTCGGGCGGCACCTTCATCACGAACGCGATGGTCGACACCAGCTCCACGATGGGGATCGGCTCGCCCATCTCGAGCACGCACGTCCCGCCGCGGCCGGGCAGCGCCCCCGCGAGGAGCACCAGCTGCGCCGCCTCCGTGATCGTCATGAAGTAGCGGCGGACCCGCTCGTCGGTCACGGTGATCGGCAGCCCCCGGCGGAGCTGCTCCTCGAAGATCGGCACCGCGCTGCCGCTCGAGCCGATCACGTTGCCGAACCGCACCGCGACGAACCGCGTGGCCGACGTCTCCCCGAAGGCCTGCAGGAACCGCTCGGCGACGAGCTTCGACGCCCCCATCACGCTCGACGGGTGCACGGCCTTGTCGGTGGAGAGGGCGACGAACGCCTCGACGCGGTGGGCGTCGGCGACCTCCGCGAGCGCGGCGGTGGCCAGGGTGTTGTTCTCGATGGCCTCGACCGGGTGCGACTCCATGAGCGGCACGTGCTTGTAGGCCGCCGCGTGGATGACGAT
>JBJTPA010000194.1:0-9814 GCA_046074885.1 Planctomycetaceae bacterium | reverse complement strand
CAACGCTGGCACACAGGGCACACAGGGCACACAGGGCACACAGGGCACACAGGGCACACAGGGCACACAGGGCACACAGGGCACACAGGGCATCAGGGCATCAGGGCATCAGGGCATCAGGGCATCAGGGCACACAGGGCATCAGGACGGGACGTCAGGAACTGTAGGTGCAGGTTTTCCAACCTGCACATCGAGGCACGCGAGCCAGGAGCGAACGAGCAATGGGTGAGCCACGCGGATTCATGAAGTACGGGCGGAAGGTGTCGGGCTACGCGCCGGTGGCCGACCGCCTCAAGCACTACGGTGAGTTCCTCACGATCCTCTCCCCCGAGGAGGTGAAGACGCAGGGCGCCCGGTGCATGGACTGCGGCGTGCCTTTCTGCCACACCGGCTGCCCGCTGGGGAACATCATTCCCGACTTCAACGACCTCGTGTACCGCGAGCAGTGGCACGAGGCCAGCCAGCGGCTCCACGCCACAAACAACTTCCCGGAGTTCACGGGCCGCGTCTGCCCCGCCCCGTGCGAGGCGGCCTGCGTGCTTGGCATCAACGAGGATCCCGTCGCCATCAAGCAGATCGAGATGACGATCGCCGACCGGGCCTGGGACGAGGGCTGGGTCGTGCCGGAGCCGCCGGCCGAGCGGACGGGCAAGCGGGTCGCGGTCGTGGGCAGCGGGCCCGCGGGCCTGGCCTGCGCGCAACAGCTCAACCGGGCCGGGCACCTCGTCACCGTGTTCGAGCGGGCCGACCGGCCGGGCGGCCTGCTCATGTACGGCATCCCGGACTTCAAGCTCGAGAAGCAGCGGGTCTGGCGGCGGATCGAGCAGATGGAGGCCGAGGGGGTCGAGTTCCGGTGCGGCGCGAACGTGGGGACGGATGTCAGCACGCAGCAACTCCGCGATGAGTACGACGCGATCGTGCTCACCGGCGGGGCCACGCTCGGCCGCGACCTGCCGATCCCGGGGCGGGATCTCCAGGGCGTGCACTACGCGATGGAGTTCCTGCCGCAGCAGAACAAGAAGAACGCCGGCGACGAGGTGCCGGGGCAGATCGTGGCCGCGGGCAAGGACGTGATCGTGATCGGCGGCGGCGACACCGGGTCCGACTGCGACGGCACCAGCAACCGCCAGGGGGCGAAAAGCCTCACGCAGTTCGAGCTCCTTCCGCAGCCGCCGGACCTCGGCAAGTATCCGCGCCGGGCGGAGCGGCCGGCCAACAGCCCGTGGCCGCTCTGGACGCAGATGCTGCGGACGAGCTCGTCGCACGAGGAGGGTTGCCGCCGCGAATTCGGCATCCTCACGAAGGAGTTTGTGGGCGACGACGAGGGCCGCCTCCGTGGGCTCAGGACCGTGCGGATCGAGTGGTACCAGGATGCGGCGAGCGGGCAGCAGAAATTCCGCGAACTGCCGGGCACGGAGCAGGAGTGGCCCTGCCAGCTCGCGCTCCTCGCAATGGGCTTCGTGGGGCCTGAGAAGCAGGGCCCGATCGCCGACCTCGGCCTCGAGCTCGATCCACGGGGCAACGTGAAGACCGGCGCGGACTACATGACGAGCAAGGAGGGCGTGTTCGCCGCGGGCGACATGCGCCGGGGGCAGTCGCTCGTCGTGTGGGCGATCCACGAGGGCCGCGAGGCCGCCCGATCCGTGGACCTCTGGCTCATGGGCCAGACGAACCTGCCGAGCCTCGCCGCGGGCGAGTTCGCCGCGCGGGCCTGACTCCTTCGGTCGCGGCGACCGCGGAGCCTGGGGCGACCCTGCGGGACGCGGCCGGTGGGACCGCGCCCGCCCCTCCCGCGCTCTGGGGGGAAATGCCGATAGCCCCCTCATGGTCCCCGCCGCCGATCCGGCAGTCTCCGTTCCCGTCTTCGCAGGTCGCGTCGCGACGCCGGACGGCCCGGCCGCGATCGACCGCTCGCTCGAGCACTTCGTGTTCGAGCACGGCCGCGCCTTCGACTCCTACCTGGCGACCGAGCCCGGCCGACGGCACTTCGTCTCGTCGCAGCGTCGCGGGCTCGTCTCCTACGTGGGCCTCGGAAAACACGTGCTCGTGGGGGGCGGCCTCATCGCCCCGGACGCGCACCGCGACGAACTCCTCGGACAGTTCGTCGAGCACGCGGCCGGCCGGCGGCTGCGGCTGGCGTTCCACAACGTGGCCGACGACGAGCTGCCGCTGTTTCGCCGCCACGGCTTCCAGGTGACGAAGTGGGGCGAGGAGCCGGTCGTGGATCTCGCGCCGCTCACGTGGGCGGGCGGCCCATTCGAATGGATCCGCCGCCAGGTGAACCACTGTCGCCGGCAGGGCCTGGTCGCGGCCGAGGTGCGGCACGGCGAACCCGACCACGACGCGTGGTCCGGCACGTTCGCCGAGGTGCTCGATGTCGCGACCGAGTCGCTCGCCCGCAAGGCGCAGGCCGAGCCGATCCGGTTCTTCGAGGGGCGGATCGACGACCATGGCCTGGGCCGGCGGCGGCTGTTCGTGGCGCGGAGCGGGCACGGCGCCGGCCGCGTCGAGGGGTTCCTCGTCTGCAATCCGATGCTCGGCGGGGCCCGCTGGTCCACGGAGCTCTACCGGCACCGGCTCGATTCCATCCGGGGCACCATCCCGTTCCTCTTTCACCACGCCATGGAGCGGCTCCGCGACGAGGGCGTCGATCGCATGGACCTGTGCCTCGACCTCGGCCGCGGCCTCGACGAGCCGCTGTCCGGCGACAGTGTCCTCCTCCGCGCCGGCCTGAAGCTGCTCACGCGGCATCTCGGCAGCCTGTTCGACACGGCGGGGTTGCAGCACTTCAAGAGCCGGTTCCGGCCCCGGTACGAGAACCGCTACGTCTGCACGCTGCCCCGCGCGTCGCTCGGGTCGCTCGTGGCGTTCGTGCGGATCACGGGCGGGCTGCGGCTGGCCCCCCGCAAGGTCGCGAGGATCGTGCTGGATCGCGGTCGCAAGCGACACGCCCGCCGGTCGTTGCCGGCGGCCGCCTGATGGGTCCACGTCCCTCGAGGGCTCCCACCACCATGTCCGAAGCCGCGCGAGCGACGGCCGGCCGCGTCCGGGCAGCCGCCCGGATCGCAGCGGTCCCGGCACCGCGTCCGGCGTCCTTCGCCGCCGAGGTCCGCGATTCCGCGGGCGCGATCGACGTGGCCGCCTGGGACGCGCTCCGCGGCCGTCACGATCCGTTCATGGATGTGCGCTGGCTCCGCGCGGTCGAGACGTCGCTGGCCCGCGACGCGTCATTCCGCCACGTCCTCTTCCGCGATGCGGCCGGCCGACCGGTCGCGAGCGCGTGCCTCTCCACCTACGCCGCCGACGGAGCCGTGCTCGCGGGGCACGGCGTCGCGGGCCGGGTCGCACGGGGGCTGCGGCGGATCTCACCGTGGCTGGTGACCTACCCGATCGCCTTCTGCGGCCTGCCGGTGTCGGCGGGCCAGGGCCATCTCCGCGTGGCGCCGGGCGTCGATCCGACGCCGATCCTCGCGGCCCTCGACGTCATCCTGGAGTCGTTCGCCCGCGAACGGCGGGCACGCTGCATCGTGCTCAAGGAGTTCGGCGACGACGAACTGCCGCTCGTGGCCTCGGCCCCGGGCCTCGGGTACGTGCGGGCCGACAGCCTGCCGGTGCACCAGGTGGCCCTGCCGCCGGGTGACTTCGAGTCGTACGTGGCCGGCCTGCCACGGAAGCGGCGTGCCGACGCCCGCGCGGCCGCGCGGAAACTCGCCGCGGGTGGCCTGCGGACGCTCACGACGTCGGACCCCGACCTCATCGACCGCCTCGTCACGCCCGAGACACACCGACTCTACGAGGCGGTCGTGGCACGATCCGAGACGCGACTCGAGGTGCTGCCCGCGGCGTTCTTCCGCGCCGTCGTGCGGGCCGTTCCCGACTCGAGCGAGATGTGCTTCCTGCTCGACGGCGACCGCGTCGTCGGCTTTTGCCTGAGCATGTTCGACGGGGCGGCGTACCGTCCGCTGTTCCTCGGCCTCGACTACGCCCACAACCGGGCCCACGACCTCTACTTCAACATCCTCTACGCGGCGATCGGCAATGCGCTCCACCGCGGCTCGCGGCTGGTCGTGCTGGGCCAGACGGCGGACCACTGCAAGGCGACGAAGTTCGGCAGCGGCCAGGTGGCCCGGCACCTCTTCGTGCGCGGCGTCGGCTTCGCGATGCGCCACGTGGTCCGCCTCGCGGCTCCACACCTGTTTCCGCCCCGGCCCATCACGGTTCCCTTCGACGCGTGACGGCGGGCGCCAGCAACACTGAAAATGCCCCCTGGTTTCCGGCGAGGTCGCCCGGCGATTCGTTGACCTTGAGGAAGAGCGGACCGTCGGTCGCCGCCGCGAACTCGGCCTTCGACCCCGCGCCGAGCACGACGAACCGCGGCCGGCCGCCCTCGGCGGGCCGCTCCACCCACTGCGCCGCGAGCAGCCGGCCCGCGGGCCGGCCCCGATACCAGCGGAGCGAGATGCCGTCGGCCTCGCTCTCGAGCGGCATCGCGGCCGCGTCCGCCGTCGCCGGCAGTTCGCCGATGCGGACGGTGCCCGACGCGGTGAGCGTGTAGCCCGCGCCCGCGTCGAGCGCGAGGCCCGTGTTCTGCCACCCGCGGGCCGCGTCGATGGAGAGCCGTTCGCGGCCCGCCGGCTTCCGCCCGGCCGCCCAGTCCACGGCCGACCGCGTGGCGTCGTAGCCGTAATCGACCTCGTCGGTGAAGGCGTCGAAGTCGCGGGCCGCGCGAACCGCATCCCAGCCGGGCGTCGCCGCGAGCCGGTCGGTGAACGTGGCGTCGAGCGGGCCGCGCTCGCACGCGGCGAAGGCCGCGGCGTGGGCCGGGTGCCGCGCCAGGCAGGCGACGGCGGCCCAGCTCGACGCGTAGGCCGCGATGTCGCGGTGGTCCGTCGGCGGCGTGGCGAACACCTCCACGAGGCCGGGCATGGCGTTCGCGCGGCGGAGGCCGCGGATCTTCTCGATCCGGCCGAGCTGGCCGACGTCGCTCCTCCGGTCGGGCAGGGGCGTGGCCACGAGGCGCGGCTTCCCGTCGGCACCGTCCTCGAGCCGGTGCGTCGCGAGGTACTCCGCGATGCCCTCGGTGTACCACGGCGGCGTCGCGAGGCCGCGGACGGTGAGGGTGAACGCGTGCGCGCCCTCGTGGAGGAGAAGGTGCCGCCGGTACGCCGGGTTCGACTGATCCATGAGCCATAACCGGTTGCGGTCGCAGAAGCCGTTGGGAAATTCGGGGATCGAGTCGGGGAGCAGTCCTGCCGTGCGGAACGTCTCGCGATCGACGACCAGGCAGCCGAACGCCTTCCAGCCGGGGAGCGCGTCCCGCGCGATCCCGAAGTGGTCGCACCAAGCCGCGAAGGCCTGGTCGAAGACGTCCGGAAACTCATCCACGCCGTCCCCCGCGCGCGGCGGGCGGTCGGTCGCGAGGACGAGCCGCTCCCCCTCCAGCACCCGCAGCCCGGCGCGGCGGGCCTGGGCGGCGGCCCTCGCGACATCGACCACGTCGGTCGCAGCGACGCCCGGGCCGGCGACCGCGGCGAGGCTCACGACGAGGGTCACGGCGGCGGAGGTGCTTCGCATCCGTCCCAGTTCACCCAGTCGCCGACGGTGCGGCAAGGCGGGCCCGATCGGTGGCGACGGACTGGAAGGAATGGCCCGCCGCGGCCGATGTTTCCGGTGCGCGAGGGCGGTGGTGCCGTCCCGCGACGGGAGCATGAACCGTGCGGCATGGTCGCTGGCACACAACCGTCGGGATCGCATGGTTGGCGGCGTGCACGCTCTGCATCGCCCCGGCGGCCGTGCGCGGCGGCGACGCCGGGGCCGCGGTCGCCGCGACGAGCACGACGGCCGTGCCACCCGGTGGCCCGCTTCCCTACTGGCAGGCGCCCGCCCTGCCGACCGCCGTCATCCAGGGGGGCACGATCCCGCCCGGCTGGCAGCCGCGGGCGGTGCCCTACCAGGGCATCGGACCGGACGGCCGGCCGCTGACGGTGTACTTGGCCCCGACCTACGTGTTCACGTACCAGTCGGGACCGCCAGTGCTCGCGGTGCCGCCGGCCGGGAGGAGCGTCCCCGGCGTCGCGTCGGGGCCGGCGCCGTACGGAGCGTACGGCTGGAACTACCAGTCGCAGGGCGCGCCGGCCACGCCGATCACGCTGCCGCCCGCGCCGATCCCGTCCGCACCGCCGCCCGCCGCGGTCCCACGGCCGTCGGGCTTCGCGCCGCTGCCCGCATCACCGCCACCGATCGCCGCGCCGCCAGCCCAGTGGGCGCCTGCCGGACCCACCCCGTAGCGTGCGGCACGGTCAGCGTGAACCGGGGGCATCGTCCGCCCGCCACTCGCCGCACCAGTCGCGCTCCTGCGTGTGCGGCCAGACGCCGACGTGCACGATCTTGTCGTCCTGCACGGGCGGCATCGCCGGGGGCATCCGGCGGCACTGGCCCCAACCGGCGTCCCGGTCGCCGACCCTGTCGGGTCGCCAGTACGAGCACGTGGCGCAGGTCTGACCGTCGCGGGGAAGCGAGCCGCGGGCATCCATAGACACGAATGTAGCGGTCGGGTCGCGGTCCGGGAAATCAGAGGTTCAGCCGTTTCCCGTCGGCTTCGTCGCGGGCCTCTCGACGGGCGGCACGACGAGCCGCCCCCGGAGCCGCATCGCGGAGAGCTCGTCCTTGATCGCCAGTTTCCGGACCTCCCTGAGCAGGTTCCTGTTCGCGGCGACCATGCGTCTGGACCTTTCGGAAAGAGTACCGAACCCCGGATCTACCAGCGTTTCTACGCTCGGCCCCGCGTTTGGTTCGGAGACAACCGCGGACGGGGGGGGGGGGCGGCGGGCCACGCCGTGGTCCGGTTGCCTCGCAACCGGATTTGCCCGTCGATTTACGGGCCGGATGCCAGTCGCGAGGCGACTGGGCCACGAGACGAAGTGATCCCGTCAGCGCGAGGATCCTGGGGGAGCAGTACGAGTCGTGGGAATCGGCTCCCGCAGGCGGCTCGCCCGGATGGCGAGCCTGAGCGTCAGCCCGCAGTGGCCATGGATGGCACTGCGGGTGGTGAGGGGTGCTCGCCCGGATGGCGAGCCTGAGCGTCAGCCCGCAGTGGCCATGGATGGCACTGCGGGCGTGAAGAAGCGGGCGAAGGGACTCGAACCCTCGACATCCAGCTTGGGAAGCTAGCGCTCTACCAACTGAGCTACGCCCGCGGTCGCCGGTGATGCCACGGTTTCCCGCGCCCGCCGGAACGACGCGCATCCTAGCCGAGCCGGCGGCGAACGCAACGGCCGGAGACGTCCGCCGCGGCGGGGGTGCGGGCCGCGTAGAATCGCCGGTGATCCACGTCGGCCCGGCTCGGCCGCGGTCCGTGCGCGTGGCACACCACGGAGACGACCCATGGCCGACTCGCGGGATGGCACGGAGTCCGACGCGCGGCCGACGCGTCGCGTCCGCCGCAGGTGGATGCTGCCGGTGGCAGCGGCGACGCTCGTGGCGACGGTGGGCGTCGCCTGTGCGCCGTGGCTGCTCTCGAATCCGGCGGGCATGTCGCGATGCGTCGCGGGGCTGCTGCCCGAACTCGCCGGCGACGTCACGTTCGACCGGGTCCGCGTCGGCTGGCTCGGCCCGATGGTGCTCGAGGGCGTGCGGGTCGTGCCGCACGACGGCAGCCCGCCGCCGCTCTCCGTCGCGAGGATCGAGGTGGCCAACGGGCTGGCGGCGATCCTCGCGTCGTTCGGCGACGTGGGGCGGGTGCGGGTCGCGGGCCTCGTGGCCGACGTCGCGTTCGACGAGCGGCGGCGGTCGAACATCGCCGGGCTGTTCCGCCCGGCCGCGGGCGACGCCCCGCCGTCGTCCGCGGGGCGAGGCCGTCGCAGCGCGGTCCGGATGCGGCTCGACGTCGAGGCCGCTGTGGTGCAGATCGCCGGGCCGTGGGGCCGGGAGCCGTGGCGGAGCGAACCGCTCGACCTGCGGGCCGCACTCGCGCCGGCCGCCGACGGCCCGTGGAGCGAATGGACCGTCGATCCCGTCGATCTCCTCGCCGATGCGCGGCTCGAGCCCGGCGTCGCGCAGGGCGTCCTCGCCTACGTCGCGCCGATCCTCGCCGGCGCGGCCCGGACGAGCGGCCGGTTCTCCCTGCGGCTCGACGGCGTCCGCGTGCCCGTGGGCCGGCCCGGCGACGGGACGGTCTCCGGCACGCTCGTGATGCACGAGGTGGTGGTCGGTCCCGGGCCGATGGTGGAGAACCTGGTGGGTTCCCTGCCGGTCAGGCTGGCGGTTCCGCCGGACATCAGAATCGCCGACGAGTCGCGGGTGACGTTCCGGCTCGCGGACAGGCGGGTGACGCACGAGGGCCTCGAGTTCGGGTTCCCGCTGCCGCGATCCGGACAGCGGCTCGACGTCCAGTCGAGCGGCTCCGTCGCGATCGACGATGGTGGCCTCGACCTGCGGCTGCGGCTGCCGATCCCCGCGGACCTGCCGCAGGACCGTCCCGTGCTCGCGGCGCTCGCCGGCAAGGCCGTGTCGCTCGGGGTCCGCGGCACGCTCGCGAGTCCGCGGGTGGACTTCGACGGATCCTTCAGGGAGACGGCGGGCGAGTTCGTGGGCGACCTGGTCGATCGGCTCCGCACGGGCCCGCGGGACGGCGACGCGCCGGCGGACGGCGGGCCGACCGCCGCGGGCGACGCGGCGGAGGCGGCGATCGACGTCATCGGCGGACTGATCGAGGAGATCGCGAAGCGGCGGGCCGAGCGCCGGGCGGCCGAGCAGGAGGAGGGACCGCAGACGCAGCCGCCCCGTCGCATCCGCGACAGGCTCCGCGGAGGCCGTGGTCGTGAGCCGGCCGAGGGGCCATGAACCGGCCGAGGGGCCATGAACCGAGTTTTCCGGTGTCGTGTCAGGATGGGCACCGGCACGCGGGCGCATGAAAAAGCCGGGCCTTCCCGAAGGAAGGCCCGGCCCTTTTCAGCCGTGTGGCCCTTGCGGACCGTGGCCCGACCTGGATCAGGTCTTGGCCGGGGCGGCCGGAGCGGCGGGAGCCTCGGTCGGCACGCCCTCGGAGATCACGCCCGCGCCCGAGCAGCCACCGCCCGTGCAACCACCGCAGCCGCCCGTGCAGCCGCTGGTGCAGCCGCTGGTGCAGCCGCTGCGACGGCAGGGCCGACGGCAGCAACGCCGGGCGCGGCAGCAGCGAGCCCGCTCGCAGCCACAGCTCGGCTCGGCGGCGCAGCAGCTGGGACCGTTGTCGCAGCAGCTGGCGGCACCGCAGGACGGGCCGGCGTCGCAGGCCGGCTCACAGCAGCCACGCCGCAGGAGGCGGCCGGCGGCCGAGGCCGAGTCGGCGGCCACGAGGCCGACGACGACGAACGCGAACAGCATCGCAAGGATCGAGAAACGCTTCATGAGAACCTCCAGGAAAGGAACCGAACGCTTGTGGCGCCCGTGCAGCCGTCACGAACTGAACACCGATCCGGGACGGCTACCGGACCGCAGCACACTGAAGTTTCGAATCAGCCGGCCGCCGCCGTCGGTACGCCCGACAGCCTCGGCTGGCGGCACAATGTAGCGATTGGACTGAAAATGCGCCTCGCGGAAATCTTGCGGGAAAACTATCAGTCCCGGCCGGCCTGTCAATAAAGCTGGAGAAAATGGGGGTTTTCTTTCGGTTTTGCGGGCCTTGTGGCCCTGGTTTCCATGCCTCGGAGGCCCGGAAAACGGCGGCCTCGGTGCCACCCGCCGCGTGCCCGAGGTCGCTCGCTGGAACCGGTCGCTCACTTCTTCCGCGCGCCCGGCGTGGCCGGGCCCCGCGCGGTCCGCGAACCGGCGGCCG
>JBJTPA010000193.1:0-8090 GCA_046074885.1 Planctomycetaceae bacterium | reverse complement strand
ACGTGGGTCTTGTGGTGCTTCTTCTTCTGCTGGTACTTGAACTTGCCGAAGTCCATGATCCGGCAGACGGGCGGCTTCTCGTTGGGCGCCACCTCGACCAGGTCGAGGCCCGCCTCGCGGGCGATGCCGAGCGCCTCCTCGGTCGGGATGATCCCGAGCTGCCCGCCGTCGGCGGAGATCACGCGGATCGGCGTGATCCGGATCTGGTCGTTGATGCGATGCTGTTTCTCGATGACTCGCGTCTCCTGCCGGCCGACCGTGCCGGGGCGGCGCCGACGGCGGCCGTTGCTCCGGAGGTCGTGAATCGCCGTGGCGACGCCCGCAGCCGCGCGCGGCTGCCACGCCCGGGGGGATCACGGCGAAACTCCAGATGATCCCAGCGGCCGATTCCACCGTCAAGGCACCGGCGCATCGCGGCCCGCCCGAGGGGAAAGCGCCGCGATGCGGTCGCGCATCGTCCAGGCAGCCGCGGGCGCCGTGCCAGGTGTCCACTTGCCCAGTCCGCCCAGACTGACGGGCACGTGGGGCCAATGGCGTTTTCGGGTCCCGGGCCAGGCCGTGTCCGATCGCTGCAACCTGCGTCACGGCAACGGTTTTCGTCGTGGCCAAACCGCCTCCCGTCACACGGTCTGGAATCGGGCGCCGCGGTGAACCACTTCTGGACCGGCGGCGTATAACTGTCACGCCAGCAGATGGGCGTCGGGGTTACGGATGACCCCGGAGTCGGCGTCCGGCCCCCCGGGGCCCGGCGAAGTCGAGTGGTTCAGCCTGCGGTGGATCGCGAGGTCACGGCCCTTCCGGGCCTTCCCTCGCGGCGCACCGACCAGATCCGGCGGGGAGCGGCCGGAAGGAGACTCACCATGCGTGCCAACGCCTCGGGCCTCATGCACATCTTCGCGGGCGACGAGCCCGCCCGCGTGACGGCCGACGACGGTCAGCCGCCGTCCGCCGTCCGTGAACTGCCGGCGGGCGAGAGCGTCCTCTCGATCGAGGAGGTCGCGCGGCGATTCAACGTCTCCACGAAGACGATCTCCCGCTGGCGGGAGCACGGCCTGGTCGCCGAGCGGTTCACCGTCGGCGGCCGGCGCCGCGTGGGCTTCCTCGCCAGCGCCGTCGAGGCGTTCGCCCGGTCGAACTCCGGCCGCGTCGAGCGGGGCGGCCGGTTCAGCCAGCTCTCCGACGAAGAGCACGGGAAGATCATCGACTGGGCCCGCCGCCTGGCGCTCGCCGGCGCCTGCCCGGCCGACGTGCACCGCCGCATCGCCGCCCGGCTCGGCCGCTCGGTCGAGACGATCCGCTACACGATCAAGCGGCACGACCAGGATCATCCCGACGCGGCCGTGTTCCCGGTGGCCGACGGCCGGCTCCGTCCCGAGAGCTGCGCGCGGATCTACCAGCACCACCTGCGGGGCGAGCCGGTCGAGTCGATCGCCCGCCGCTACCACCGGTCGAAGGCCAGCATCTACCGGATCATCCTCGCCCAGCGGGCGGAGCACGTGCTCCAGCTGCCGCTCGACCTCATCCCCAATGCCCTGTTCGCCCGCCGCAGCGCGGAGCAGGTGGTCAACGAGCCGTTCCCCGGCACCGCCGACGCCCGGCGGGTCCGCCGGCCGGGCGGCCTGCCCGCCTACCTCGCCAGTCTCTACGAGGTGCCGCTCCTCACGCGGGAGCAGGAGGTCTGGCTGTTCCGCAAGTTCAACTACCTCAAGTACCGGGCCACGCAGCTCCGCGGGCAGCTCGATCCCGAGCGGCCGAGCGCCCGGCTCATGGACCAGATCGAGCGGCTGTACGACGAGATCGTGGAGATCAAGAACCGCATCGTCCGGGCCAACCTGCGGCTCGTCGTCTCGATCGCGAAGCGGCGGGTGTCGCCCGGCGACAGCTTCTTCGACCTCGTCAGCGACGGCAACATGTCGCTGATCCGCGCGGTCGAGAAGTTCGACTACGCCCGTGGCAACAAGTTCAGCACCTACGCCTCGTGGGCGATCATGAAGAACTACGCCCGCACGATCCCCGACGAGCACAAGCGGCGGGACCGGTTCCGCGCGGCCGACATGGAGATGCTCCAGTCGGCGGCCGACCGGCGGGCCGACGAGTACCAGCAGCGGCTGGCGGCCAGCGACCGGCTCGCCCAGGTGGGGCGGTTTCTCGACCGGCTCGACCCACGGGAGCAGACGATCATCATCCGCCGCTACGGCCTCGACCACGAGCACGAGCCGCAGACCCTCAAGGAGGTGGGCTCGGCGCTGGGCGTGACGAAGGAGCGGGTCCGGCAGATCGAGGCCAAGGCGCTGGAGAAGCTCCGCGAGGCCGCTTCAGCGGAGTCGATGCTGCCGGAACTGGAGTAGCGGAACGGCGACTGCGCCGCGCGGTCGCCGGCGGCCGCTGCAGGTGGCCCACGCGAAACCGCCGCGCGGCTGCTTTGCCCCGGCAGACGGCCGCGCGGCGCGTGGCGTTTCCGCGGCCCCCGGGGTATCCTCGTCGCCCATGCCCACTTCCTTCTCGCTTCGCCGCCCCACGGCGTTCCGCGGCGGCCTCGCGTGTGTCGTGGGCGCGCTGGCGGCGACCGCCGCGGCCGCCGAGTTCTCCGGCTGGCAGGGCATGCGGGTGATCCCGCTCGACGGCCGCGCCGAGCGGCTCGCCGTCGCCGACCTCGGCAACGACGGCCGCGACGACGTGATCGTCGTCAATCCCCGGCAGGCCCGCATCGACCTCTACCGCTGGCTGCCGTCCGCCGAGCGGACCCGCGAGGACAAGAAGGATCCCGAGCGGCCCAACGAGTTGCCGCTGGCTCCCGAGTGGTCGCACGGCGAGGTGTCGATCGACGAGATGCCGGTCGATGCCGTGGCCCACGACCTCGACGGCGACAAGCGTCCCGAACTGCTCGTGCTCACGAATCCCTCCAACCGCGTCTCCATCTACGCGCAGGCGGCCGACGCGCCGGTGGACGCGAAGGGGGCCTGGAAGAAGACGGGCGCCTGGGACCTCCTGGCCGGCACACCGACGGGCAAGGGAGGCTGCCTCCTGGTCCGCGACCTGCCCGGCGGCAGGCACGAACTGCTCGTCGGCTACGAGCAGGGCATCCAGCAGGTGCCGCTCGTCCGCGGGAGCCGCGCGGCGTGGCTCGCCCCCCGCGAGAATCGCGGCCGGCTCGACTGGCACCTTGCCGACTTGGATGGCGACGGCGACGACGACCTCGTCGAGTGGTCGAGCGTGGCCCGGCAGGTGGTCCGCTGGTATCCGTGTGCCGCCGACGGCAGCCTGCTGCCGGCCCAGACGATCCACGACCAGCCGGTGGAGGGCCTGCGGACGGCGAGCTCCGCCGCCGGCAAGGCCGACCTCCTGCTGCTCGGCGGCAGCGACAAGGGAGTGCTGCGGCGCTACCAGCTCGCGAGGGGCGAGGCCTCCGCAGTCGGTCGCCAGGACGCGCTGCCGATGTCGGGTGCCGCGAAGCGCGGCTGGTGCGGCCTCACCGTCGGCACGGGCGCCGAGTCCGCCCCGGCGATCGTGGCCGTCGACGCGGCGCAGCCGCGGCTCCGCGTGCAGCGGCTCGGCCCCGACGGCTGGCTCGCCGAGGAGACGTTCCCCACGCTCGGCGGCATCAAGGCGCTCGCCGCCCCCGCCGGTGCGCCGGGCACGCTGCTGCTCTGGGGCAAGGACGCGGCCGACCTGAACCGCTGCCGCTGGGAGAACGGGCGACTGACGTATCCGCAGCCCTGGCCGCAGGAGGGCAAGGACCGCAAGATCCTCGCCCTCGACTCGGTCGGCTCGACGACCTGGTGGGCCCAGCGGGTGGGCGAGGACGTCGACCTGTGGGTCTGGCCGGCCGACAAGGCCGAGCCGGTGAAGACGCGGTTCGCGGGCCTGGGCCCGAAGGTGGAGCAGGTGGTGTGGCTCGGGGGTGAGACGCTCCTCGTGCAGGACGCCTACGCCACCGCGGGCAAGCTCGTCACGCTGGCCGACGGCAAGCCGGTGGTCACCTCGCCGGCCCTCCTCTCGAAGATGGACGCGACCGAGTACGCCGCGCTCGAGGTGGACGGCAGGCTCCGCAAGGCGCGGCTCACCGACGGCGTGCTCCAGTGGCTCGGCGACGAACTCCATCCGGTGGACCAGGTGATGCTCACCGAGGGCCAGAAGATCGGCTCCTACCTGCCGGTCGCGTCGGGCACGGCCGGCCGCGCCGAGGCCTGGGCGCTCGAGCAGGGGGGCGCGTTCCTGCACCGCCTGCGGGCCGACGATTCGGGCGTGATGCGGGTGGTCGAGACGGTGAAGCCGCCGGCGGGCGGCGCGCTCCGGGGCGACCCGGTGCTCGGCGTGGTGCTCGTGGACCAGGACCGCATCGTGCGGCTGTCTCGCGGCCAGCCCTGGGAACTCAAGCTCCTCGAGAGCATCGACGGCCGGGTCGGACGGCGGAGCGGCGTGAGCGAGACGACGATCCACCGGGTGCTCGTCACCGACCTCGACGGCGACGGCGCCGACGACGCGGCGCTGTGCGACGACCGCAGGCACGAACTGACGGCCCTGCTGCGGACCGGCGAGGGGCTGCAGCGGTCGGTCGGCTGGCGGGTGTTCGACGACCGCAAGTATCCCTACGACGGCGGCGACTCGAAGGATCTCGTGCCCGAGCCGCGCCGCATCGCCGGGCTCGACGCCGACGGCGACAGGGCCCGCGATCTGGCGATGGTCAGCCAAGACCGGCTCGTGATCTACCTGGGGCGGGACGAGGCAGTCAGCCGGGATGCCGAGAAGGAGTCGCCGTGATCATGCCGCTCACCCTCGCCGTCGCCGTGGTGCTCCTCGCCGCGGCCGCGGCCCCCGCCGCCGAGATCGTCACCGTGACGCTCGTGGGCGGCGGCCGAGTCACCGGCGCCCTGCTGCGGCGCAACGACGACGGGGTCGTGCTCGACCTGGGCTTCGAGGTGCTGCAGATCCCCGCCAAGCGGGTGCTCGACGTGCGGGCGGAGGACGCTGCGACGGCAGCCGGCGGCGCCGAGCGCGACCGCGACATCTTCCGCACCGGCACGCTCGAGGCCCGCGAGGTGCCCGATCTCGTGAAGCGGTTCGGCGACGCGGTGGTCATGGTGCGGAACCCGGGGGGGCTCGGCACCGGGTTCTTCATCAGCCGCGAGGGGCACCTCGTGACCAACTACCACGTGGTGGAGAACCACACGCGGCTCCAGGTGACGATGTTCCGCCGCAACGACCGCGGCTTCGAGAAGAAGGAGCTGCGGAAGGTGAAGATCGTCGCGCTGCAGCCGTACCGGGACCTCGCACTCCTGCAGATCGACCTCGAGGAGCTGAAGGGGCCGCCGCCGGAGCCGGTGGTGATCAACGACCGCGACGACCTGCGGGTGGGCGACCTCGTGTTCGCGATCGGCAACCCCGTCGGACTGGAGCGGAGCGTCTCGCAGGGCATCGTCTCGAGCACGACCCGGACCATCGAGCAGTCGCGGCTTATCCAGACCGACGCGGCGATCAACCCCGGCAACAGCGGCGGCCCGATCTTCAACGCCCGGGGCGAGGTGGTCGCGGTGGCCTGCGCCGGCGCCAGCGTCTTCCAGGGCCTCGCCTTCGGGATCCCGGCCGGCGATCTCATCGACTTCCTGGTCCACCGCGACACCTACCTCTACGACGAGTCGCAGCCGCAGAACGGAGTGACCTACCTGCAGCCCCCCTACAAGCCCAGGCCCTTGGCCGGCGGCCCGCCGGCGTCCGGCCGCTAGGGTCCGCGCCGCCGCGGCCCTCATCACCCGCGCCCGTCCCCCGGAGACGTCGTCATGAAGGCGATCCCGTTTCGCAGGCTCGTCGCGTGCCTCTGCCTCTCGGCCGGCCCCGTGGCCATGCCCGTCCGCGCCGCCGACCCACGGCCCAGTTGGGAGTGCCTGCCCGACGACACCGTGGCCATGGTGCGGCTGCCGCAGCCGGCCCGGTTCCTCGAGATCATGCGGGAGCGCACTCGATTCGGCGCGGTGGTGCTCGGTCCCGACCGGATGCGCAAGGCCTGGGGGCTCGCGATCGGGGCCTGGGGCGGCGCGAACGGCGAGTCGGCCGGCATCGAGGATCTCGAGCGGCGGCTCGCGAAGCACGGCCTCGGGCCGCAGGATCTCGAGGCCGCGTTCGCGGGCGACATGGGGATGGGGATGGTGATGCGCGCCCGCGGCGACGACCTGCCGCCGGTGACCATGGCCCTGGCGTGGATGGAGCCGGGCACCGAGGCGGCGGAGCGGATCGTCGCCACCTTCCACCGGATGCTCGAGGACGCTGCCGATGCGGAGGCCGCCCCGCAGCGGGTCGATCTGGAGATGGCCGGCCACTCGGTCACCTGGGTGTCGCGGCCGATCCTCCGGGCCGAACTCGGCGAGGTGAAGGTCGAGGGGGGGCTCGACGCGGAGCGGCTCGCGGAACTCCGCGAGGAACTCGCCGAGCGGACCCGGCAGGCCCCGAAGGTGACCGTCGGCAAGGTGCACGCGTTCCTCGCCCGCGTCGGCGGCCGCCTCGTCGCCGGCCAGACGTTTCCGTCGACGCCGACGAACGTGCGGATCGGCATGCAGCCGCGTGCCGGCGGCCTGCAGTTGAACGTCGGGCAGGCCGCAGCCCAGGCCCCGCCGCCGGCCGATCCCGACCGCTTCAGCGGCAGCGACGAGGCCCGCGGCATCTTCGAGCGGTTCCTCGCCGCCCACGCCGGGGCCGACGCGTCGCCGTTGGCCGACGTGCTCCGCGGGCCCGGGATGCGGGAGGCGCTGCCGGGCGGCGAGACCCTCGCGGAGGTGATGCTCGACACGCGGCCGCCGCTGCGCGCCGCCGCAGCCGACGCGCGGACGGCGAAGCGGATGGCGGCCGCGGGGATCGACACGCTGGGCCCGATCGCCCTACGGCAGGCCTTCGACGGCGGCCGGCTGCGGCAGGGGCTCTTCGTGACGCTGCCGGCGCCGCGGGCGGGCCTGTGCCGCATCCTCGACCAGCCGTGCGACGCCGCCGAGGTGCCGTCGTTCGTGACGAGCGAGGCGGTGGATTTCACGCAGATCTCGCTCGACCTCGCGGGGGCCTATCGCACGCTCAAGGAGTTCCTGATCGGGGACGTCGGGGAGCAGGCGGCCAACATGTTCGCGTCGGTCGAGGCGCAGGCTCAGGGGTTCATGGGCGTCGAGATCGAGAGGATGCTCGCGAACCTGGGCTCGCGGCACTGGATCATCGCCTACCCGGCGCAGGTCGCGGCCGCCGTCCGCGAGGCCCGCGACCGCGGCGACGACGGGCCCGTGCCCTCGGCCGACCGTACGGCGTTCGTGTGGGCCCTCGAGGACGACGCCCCCGTGATCGCGCTGTTGCCCAAGGTCGGCCCCCTCGTGCAGGCGCAGGTCGTCGAGGAGCAGGGGTTCCAGGGCGTCCGGCTGCCGGGCGGGCTCGCGGTGTTCGCGGGGCAGGGACATCTCGTCGTGGCCATGGGGGGCGACACGCTCGAGAAGACGCTGGCGGGCATCCGCAACCCTCCCGCCGGCGCCGCCTCGTTCCGCGAGAGCGACGTGCCGCGCCGGGGCACGGACCTCGTGGACCTCGCCCCGGCACGGATGTTCGCCGTCGGCGACGCCACGCGGACGGGCGGCATGCTCGGCGACCTCCGCGAGTACGTGGCCGCGCTGGTGCCGGACGACGTCGAGGAGCGGTACCGCGACGTCCTCGCGAAGGCGCAGGCGATCATGCCGCCCGCCGAGGAGATGCAGGGGATGTTCGGCGTCGGGGCGTCGGTCATGGAGGTGAACGACGCCGGCATCGCGCTCAAGTCGGCCTGGGAGATGCCGGCGCCGTGACCGGCTGGCAGACTGTGGAACAAGTCTGCCCGAGCAGGATGCGATGGCCGTCGACCCAGGAAACCCTCGGCGTTTCCTGCGGTCGACCAAGTGGAAAAAGGCCATGGATGGCTTTTTCCACGGACAGCTAGTTCGACTTTTGCAGTTTTCGGAGGCATGAGAAGTCGCCCGTTGCGTAGGTCGGGGGTGCCCACGCCCCGTCGCCGGACGTTCGCTGCGGGCATCGTGCCCTTCGCTCACTCGATGCCGGCTGCGCTCCCGGCATCCTGCCTTCGCTGGCCGCCA
>JBJTPA010000192.1:0-11744 GCA_046074885.1 Planctomycetaceae bacterium | reverse complement strand
CTCGCGGTTGGCGGACAATCCCCGGGTGGCGGGTTTCGTCTCCCGAGAGCTCCAACTCCGCACGTTCCGCGACACCATCGCGCGCACGCTCCTGCGGATGCGAACCGTGAACACCCTCTTCGCCGTCGCGATCGCGTGCGGCGTGGTGGCGACGACCGCCCGGCAGAGCGTGATCGAGCGGTCCCGCGACCTCGCCAGCCTGAGGGTGCTCGGGTTCACGCGGCGCGAGGTGGCGGCCGTCCTGCTCGGCGAGCAGGCGATCCTCACGCTGGTGGCCGTGCCGCTGGGCCTCGCGCTCGGTCACGGATTCGTGATCGTCACGACCTGGGGTTACGATACGGAACTGTTCCGGGTGCCGGCCATCGTGCATCCGCGGACGTACGCGGTCGCGGCCGCGACGGTGTTCGCCGCGGCACTGGTGGCGGCGGGAGTTGTCCGCCGGCTCCTCGACCGGCTCGACCTGGTGGCCGTGCTCAAGGCGCGGGACTGACCATGAGCGCACGCCGCCTGCCGGCCCGGGCGTCCGCCGTCGCGGTCGTGCTCGCCGTGGCCGGCGCCATCGCCTGGGGCCTCGCGCCGCGGCCGGTGCCCGTGGACGGGCGGCCGGTCGTCCGCGGCACGCTCGCGGTCCACGTGTCCGACGACGGAGTGACCCGGATCAAGGAACGGCACGTCGTCCGGGCGCCGCTGGCGGGTCGGATGCGGCGCGTCGGCGTGCATCCCGGCGACGAGGTGGCCGCGGGCACGACGGTCATCACGACGATCGACCCGCCCGCCCCCGCGCTCCTCGACCCCCGCACCGAGGCCGACGCGGCGGCCCGCGTGGAGACCGCGCAGGCCGTGCTGGACCTGACGGAGCAGGCGCTCGCCCGGGCGAGGGTGCAGGAGGAATACACCGCGGCCGATCTGGCGCGGGCGAAGGAGCTTTTTCCGACGAAGGCCGTCACGCACGAGCAGCTCGACGCGGCCGAGCGGGCCTGGAAGACGGCGGTGGACGACGTCGCCGAGGCGGAGCAGGAGATCCACGTCGCGCGGCACCTCGTGGAGGTCATGGAGGCGGCGTTCGTGCGGTCGCGGCCCCCGCGGGACGGCGGTCCACGGCCCGGCACCATCGACTGGCGGCTCGACGTCACGGCACCGATCGACGGCCGCGTGCTCCGCGTGCTGCGGGAAGGCGAGGGGCTCGTCGAGGCAGGAGCCGAGCTCGTCGAGGTGGGCGATCCACGCGATCTCGAGGCCGTGATCGACCTGGTCTCGGAGGATGCGGTGCGGGTCCAGCCGGGCGACCGATGCGAGATCACGGGCCGGGGTGGCGCAGCGCCGCTCGCGGGCCGGGTGCGGGTCGTCGAGCCGCGTGGCTTCACGAAGGTCTCACCCCTCGGCGTCGAGGAGCAGCGGGTGAACGTGATCGTGGACCTCGACGTCCCGCCCGACGAGCGGCCGGCGCTCGGCGACGACTTTCGGGTGGAGGCGACGATCACGATCGACGAGGCCCACGACGCCGTCCTCGTGCCGCTGGCCGCGCTCTTTCGCCGTGACGGCCGGGAAGCGGTCTTCGTCGTGGTCGATGGCCGTGCCCGCCTGGTGCCCGTGACGATCGGCCGCCGCGGCGACCGCGACGCGGAGGTCCTGCAAGGTCTCGCCGGTGGCGAGCAGGTGATCGCCTACCCTCCGGACGGCGTGGCCGACGGGACGCGTGTCGTGACGCGGTGACGGCGCGGTCGCTCCGATGGCGCAGCCCCGCGGGGCTGCGCTGGCCACCTCCGCGCATGATGGACAAGCGCCGCGGAATCCGACAGACTCCGGGGTTCAGCGTCTGCACGGAGTGCTTCCATGGCCGCCCCGACCGTTCATGCCCGAATCGACGGACCGATCGTGATGATCGGATTCGGCTCGATTGGCCGCGGGATGTTGCCGCTCATCGAGCGGCACTTCGAGTTCGACCGCTCGAAGTTCGTGGTCATCGACCCCGACGACCGGGACCGCGCGATCCTCGACCGCCACGGGGTGCGGTTCATGCACGAGGCGGTGACCCGCGAGGGCTATCGCAAGCAACTCGTTCCCCTGCTCTCCGGCGGCGGCCGCGGATTCTGCGTCAACCTCTCCGTCGACACGTCGTCGCTCGACCTCATGCGTCTGTGCCGTGAGATCGGCGCGCTCTACATCGACACGGTGGTCGAGCCCTGGCCCGGGTTCTACTTCGATCGCTCCGCGCATCCCGAGGCCCGCACCAACAACGCCCTCCGGGCCACGGTCCGGGAGGAGAAGGCGAAGCACCCGGGGGGCACGACGGCCGTGTCGTGCTGCGGCGCCAATCCCGGCATGGTGTCGTGGTTCGTGAAGCAGGCGCTCGTCGATCTGGCGGCCGACATGGGCCGCCGGGTGGCGACGCCGGCAGCCGACGATCAGGCCGGCTGGGCTCGCTTGATGCGCGATCTCGGCGTGAAGGGCATCCACATCGCCGAGCGCGACACACAGCGATCCCGGCAGCCGAAGCCGCCCAACGTGTTCGTCAACACGTGGAGCGTGGAGGGCTTCCTCTCCGAAGGGATGCAGCCGGCGGAATTGGGCTGGGGCACGCACGAGAAATGGCTGCCGGACAACGGCCGCCTGCAGACGATCGGCTCCCGGGCCGGGGCCTACCTGCTCCAGCCGGGCGCCAACACGCGGGTGCGCACGTGGTGCCCGACGCCGGGCCCGCAATACGGTTTCCTCGTCACCCACAACGAGTCGATATCGATCGCCGATTCGTTCACGATCCGCGAGGGGGGCGACGTCGCCTACCGTCCCACGTGCCACTACGCCTACCATCCCGCCGACGACGCCGTGCTTTCGCTGCACGAACTGTTCGGTCGGGCCGGCGTCCGCCAGGACAGGATCCACATCCTCGACGAGACCGAAATCGTCGACGGCATCGACGAGCTCGGCGTGCTGCTCTACGGGCACGAAAAAAACGCCTACTGGTACGGCTCCAGGCTCTCGATCGAGGAAACACGCGACCTCGTGCCGTACCAGAACGCGACCGGCCTGCAGGTCACCTCGGCCGTGCTCGCGGGGATGGTGTGGGCCATCGAGAACCCGGACGCCGGCATCGTCGAGGCCGACGAGATGGACTTCCGGCGGTGCCTCGAGGTGCAGCGGCCGTATCTCGGGCCGGTGACCGGCCACTACACCGACTGGACGCCGCTCACCGGCCGCCCGGGCTTTTATCCCGAGCACATCGACGCCGACGACCCCTGGCAGTTTCGCAACGTCCTGGTGCACTGATCCCATGAATGCAAAGACGCTGCTCGATCTCGCGAAGAAGCACGGCACGCCGCTGTTCGTCGTGGACCACGCCGAGCTGCGGAAGAACTACGCCCTGTTCCGCAAGCACTTCCCCCGCGTGCAGGTCTACTACGCCGTGAAGGTCAACAGCGACCCGGCGATCGTCAAGACCTTCTACGACTTGGGCGGCAGCTTCGATGTCGCCAGCATGCAGGAGTTCCACACGGTCTACGAGAACATAAGGAAGCTCCCCGCCAAGGCGCGGCAGGACTTCATCTGGGACAAGATCATCTACGCCAACCCCATCAAGCCGATCGAGACGCTGCGCGAGCTCGACCAGTACCGCCCCCTCGTGACCTACGACAACGAGGAGGAGGTGAAGAAGATCGCCAGGCACGCCCCGCACGCGGGCCTCGCCCTGCGGCTGCGGGTGCCAAACACGGGCTCGATGGTGGAATTGTCGAGCAAGTTCGGGGCCCTGCCCGGCGAGGCCGTGGACCTCATCCGCTGTGCCCACGACCATGATCTCGTCGTGGAGGGCCTCTCGTTTCACGTCGGCAGCCAGTGCACGAACCCCCAGAACTACATCCAGGCGCTCCACCTCTGCGCCGGGATCTTCGCCGAGGCCAAGTCGCGGGGCTTCACGCTCAAGCTCCTCGACATCGGCGGCGGGTTTCCGGCGGCCTACGACGCGACGGTGCCGAAGTTCTCGGCGCTCGCGAAGAAGATCAACCACGAGATCGACCGACTCTTCCCGCGGCCGATCGAGATCCTGGCCGAGCCGGGTCGGTTCCTCGTGGCCTCGGCGGGCCACGCGGTCAGCACGATCATCGGCAAGGCGTTCCGCAACGACAAGCTCTGCTACTACGTGGACGACGGCGTCTACCACACCTATTCGGGCGTGATCTTCGACCACTGCACCTACCACATGAAGAGCTTCAAGCGGGGTGCGCCGCAGCTCTGCGCCGTGTTCGGCCCCACGTGCGACGCGCTCGACACGATCAGCCTTGCGGAGCAGCTGCCGGACCTCGAGATCGGCGACCGCCTCTACAGCGAGAACATCGGCGCCTACTCGGCCGCGAGTTCCACGCACTTCAACGGCTTCCCACCGGCGAAGGTGGTGCACGTCAACTGACTTCACGCGGCCGTCGCCGTCGTGGCCGACGGCCGCGTGGCCGGCCTCCGCCGGCTGTTCGCGACCCGGCCCTCCGGGCCTGACGTGCATGACGCTCACCCAAGCCCGGAGCGGAAGCGACGGGACACCGGGTCGTTGGGCGAGCCCGGATGCCGTGTCATACGGCTCCCATATGAGCCTCGCGCTTCCGCGATCACCTCGTCTCGTGGCCCAGTCGCCTCGCGACTGGAATCCGGCCCGTGGATCGACCGCACAATCCGGTTGCGAGGCAACCGGACCACGGGTCGGACCACGCGTGAGGATCAAGTGTGACCCGTATAAGCCGCGGATGCCTTCCCGTATTCAGTCCCCGCGCTAGCGCTTGGGGCTTCCTGACGGGAAGCGACGCCGATGTTCACAAAGCCCGGAGCGCGAGCGACGGGACTGAAAGCCCCGCCGGGGAACGCGGGAGCCCGCGTCACCCCGGCCGCACGGCCTCGACGAGGTGGTAGCCCTTCACCTCCTCGCGGGCGACGTTCGTCCACATCCGCGGCAGGTTCTCGACGTACCACGTGGGCTGCTTCGTGACCACGAGCAGCGTGCCGCCGGGGGCGAGCGCGAGCCGTGCCGACTCCACGAAGAGTTCAGCGAGCCGGAAGTCGGAGTAGTAGGGCGGGTTGGCGAGCGCGAGGTCCCACGAGCCCGGGTCCGGCACCCGTCCCCGCGTTTCGAGGGCCACCGTCACGTTCGCGAGGTCGTTCATCTCCGCGCCGCGCCGCGTGCACTCGACGGCCCGCGCGTGAGAGTCGAGGGCGTGGACGCGGACGCTCGGGTCGCGGGCCGCGATGCCGAGCGCCACGCAGCCCGAGCCGCAGCCGATGTCGAGCACGCTCGTCTCCGGGGCCACGTCCACCGCGTTGAGAAGGTGCCGGGCGCCGGGGTCGATCCGCCGGTGCGCGAACACGCCCGGCCGCGTGACCGCCGTGAGCAGCCGATCACGGTCGCGGAACACGACCTCGCAGGAGAAGTCGCGGACCTTCGCCGGCTCGCGGGTCTTCTCCACGACGTAGGCGACCGTGGCCGGCTTGGGGGTCCCCTTCACGTGCTCCACCGATCGCACGCGGACGGTCTCGCCCGTGTCGGCGAGCTGGCCGTGGAGCCAGGTGTCGCGGGGATTGTCGATCGCGGTCACGAGCCGGCCCCCGATCGCGAGGTTCACGAGGGCCGCCTGGAGGACGTCGCGGGAGAGTTCGGCCTCGCCATCCTTGGCCAGCGGCACGACCGCGAGGTCGTACGGGCCGGGCGGCATGTCGGCCACGCATTCCGCCCGCAGGTTCGCCGGTGGCGAAGCCCACGAGTCGCGGGCCGACTCGAGCGGATGGAGGTCGAGGAACCAGGCCGTGACGCTCGCATCGGGCCGCTCGAGCGCCAGCGTGTGGGCGGCCTGCGCGCGGCCCGCGGTCGTGCACACGATCCGCGAGCCGGGGAGCGACCGGGCGACGGCGAGCGCGTGGGCCTCGGCGGGCCGGGCCGGGAGCTGGTGCGACGTCTCGGTCATGGAGGGGCGAGCATATCGGCGGCATCGGCCCGCCGATATGCCCGTGCCCACGTCACGCCGTCCAGCCTCACTCCGGCCGTCGGGGACGTTCCGGCCGGTGGCCGCCGTCACGCGGCGACGACCGGCCGGAACCCGAACCGCCGGGCCCGCGGCCGGCACGCATCCGCTCGGCCATCGCCTCGGCCATCTTCCGGAGCTCGCCCTCGTCGAGCTTGCCGTCGCCGTCGCCGTCGAACTCCTTCGCCCGCTCCAGGAACCGCTCGGGCGAGGGGCGATCGCCGGGGCCGGGCCGTGCGCCGTCGCGCGGGCGCGGGGGACCCTCCGGCGTCTCGCCGTCGCGCGGACGAGGCGGCCCGTCCGGAGTCTCACCGTCGCGTGGCGGAGCCGGCGGGCCATCGCGGCCCTCGCGGGGCGGACGCCCGGGCTCGCCGTCACGCTGCGGACGTCCGCCGAATTCGCCCGGCCGGCGCGGCCGGCCCTCGAACCCGCGATCGCCGGGGGCTCGACCCTCCGAACCTCGGGCCTCGGGGCCACGGCCGGGTCCGCCCGGTGGCGGGCCCATCGGCGGCCGCATCTCCTCGCGGTCGAGCTTGCCGTCGTCGTTCTTGTCGAGCCCCAGAATCGCCTCGGGGGCCTTCGCGATCTCGTCGGCGTCGAGCTCGAAGTCGTGATTGGCGTCGAGCGCGGCACGGAGCGGGTCGCGGTGCTCGGGGGGCGTGCCGCCCTCCGGCGGGCCCGGCGGCGGCTCGGGCGGCTGGGCCAGCGCGGTCGAGACCAGCAGGATCGACACCAGCGCGGCCACGAGCAAAACGGTCAGGAGCCGTGCTGATCCGGCGACCACCAGGCGGCCGCGGAGCCGGGGCGTGTGATTCATCTCAGGAGCCTCCCGGAATCTATGGGTCGTCTCGTCCACCACCCCTTCAACGGCCGGGGCCGACGCCGGTTGCGGTCAGCGGTCGCCGGCCCGTTCCGTCGCCGATGCAATAGAGGAATTTCCCAGACCGCAGGAACAAGCGGCCATCGGCGACGGCCGGCGTGCCGCTCGCGTCGCTCTCGTCGCCGGCGAACCTGTTCTGCGCCAGGATCTCGTAGCGGGGCTCCGCCGGCAGCACGAACGTGCCGCTCCAGCGGCTCGGCACGATGATCCGGCCGCCGGAGAGCACCGGCGACGCGTAGACCGGCCGGCCCCCCGCCGCGATCCCCTCGACGCGGTGGCGGTAGACCTGCGCGCCGGTCTTCGCGCTCGCGCAGAACGCCTGGCCGCGGTCGTCGATCCAGTAGAGGTGCCCCTCGTGGAACAGCGGCGTGGCCACGTAGGAGCTCGTGCGGCTCGTCCACAGGACGTGGGTCTTCGTGACGTCGCCCGTGCCGCCGGCGCGGACCGCGAGCGAGCCCGCCGAGCGGAAGCCGCCGAAGACGTACACGACGTCGCCATCGACCACCACGCTCGGCGACACGTTGCCCGTGAGGGCGTGCGTCGCGTGCCAGCGGATCTTGCCGGTCGCCGGGTCGAGGCCCCACACCTCCTCGGGCACCGCGAGCACGAGATCCTCGCGGCCCTCGGGGAGCTCGACGATCGCGGGCGTGCCGTAGGCGAGTTCGAGCGCGGCGGCCTCCGCCTTCCAGGCCTCCTTGCCGGTCCGGCGGTCGAGGCCGCGGATCGACTGGCTCTCCTCGGCGGCATTGACGATCACGAGGTCGCCGTGCAGGACGAGGCTCGCGGCGGAGCCCCACCGCCGGCTGCTCGACTCCTTCCCCACGGCGACCCGCCACAGTTCCTGGCCCGCGCGGTCGAACGCCACCACGCCGCCCTTGCCGAAGAACGCGTAGACCGCGTCGGCGTCCACGACCGGCGTGCTGCTCGCGTAGCCGTGCTCCGTGAGGTAGCCCTCGTAGGCGTCCTCGGGCAGCTCGGCCGCCACGTCGCGACGCCACTTCTCGCGGCCGGTCGCCCGGTCGATGCACAGGAGGTGGCGGACGAGTTTCCCTGGGTCGCCGGCCCGCCCGGCCTCGACGCCGTAGCCGGAGTAGCAAGTGACGAACACGTCGGGCCCGTGGACGACCGGACTCGACGATCCCGGCCCCGGCAGGGCTGTCTTCCAGAGCAGGTTCCTCCCGTCGCCCCACTCCAGCGGAACCGCCGACTCGGCGACGCCGGTGCCGTTCGGCCCGCGGAACCGGGGCCAGTCGGCGGCCGTCGCAGTGGCCGCGGCGAGGAGTGCCGCCGCGACGACCGGTGCGGCGGCGACGGGGCGACGAGTCATGACGAGGTTCCTGGCGGGCGGGGCATGGATGCAGATCCTCAACGGCTGGAGAACGCGAATGTCGCGAACCTATCGCCGGTGCCTACTGCCGGGCGGCGTTCTCCCACGTGCTGAAGATCTCGCCGCGGGGCACGCGGGCCGCCTCCTCCCGCATCACCTCGGGCGTCCGGCGGGTCACGCGGCAGGTCTTCCGGCCGTGCCGATACCAGCGGGTGTGGGCCGCCGCGGCCGGCCCGAGCGAGCGTGGCGGAGAGGGGGCCGGCGGCGCGGCGGCGGCGACGCCGCAGGCCATCGCGATCGCGACCGCCGCCAGACGCGTCATGGCGATTCTCCCGAGGCGGGCAACGGCTCGAGCGTGAGCGGATCGCGGAGCGGCAGGTGCTTCACCCTGCCGCCGAAGAACTCCGCCATGCTCGCCCGCTTCCCGAGGTCGCCCGGCGCGATCGCGTCCCAGTCGCCCACGACGAGGATCGCCATCCGCTCCGGGTCGAGGTGCGTGCGGGCGACCCGCCGTAGGTCCTCGGGGGTGACCGCGGCGACCTTCTGCCGGAACGTTTTCCAGAAGTCCGCGGGCCGCTTCGTCCACTCGTCGTTGACGAACACGCCGAGCATCTTCGGCTTGCTCTCGAACTGCCGCGGGAAGGTCTCGATGAGGCCCCGCTTCGCGGTCTCCAGTTCCTCCTCGGTCACGAACTCCTCGCGAACCGCGCGGATCTCGTCGAGCACGATCTTCGTCGCCAGGGCCACCGTGGCGTTCTTGCTCTCGAAGCCGGCCTTGAATTCCCCCGGGTACGTCACCCGCGGCGCCACCGTGCTCCTCACCGAGTAGGCCAGCCCCTCGTTGCTCCGCACCTTCTGCATGAGGCGGCTCGTGAACCCGCCGGCCCCGAGGATCTCGTCGAGCAGGATGAGCGGGATCGCGTCGGGATCGTCGCGGGTGATCGACCGGCAGCCGATCGCGACCTTCCCCTGCGGGATGTCCTTGGGGACGTGGTAGAGGCCGGGCTCGAGCGTGGCCTCTGGGGCGGCCGGATCCGGCGCGACGGGGCCCCGCTCCCAGCCCGTGAATGCCTTCGCCAACTTCGCGAGCATCTCCGCCTCGTCGAAGTCGCCCGACACCGCCACGATCGCGTTGCCCGGGTGGAACACCCGCTTGTGCATCTCCGCCAGCCGCTCCCGCGAGACCGCGGCGACCGTCGCCCCGGTCGGCTCGGCGGCCTCGAAGTGGCCGGGGCCGAAGAGGAGCCGTTTCCACTCGCGGCCGAGGATCGACGCGGCGTCGTCGTTCCGCTGCTTGAGGAACTCGACCGTGCGGGCCTTCGTCGTCGCGAGCCGGGCGGCGTCGAAGCCGGGCGTCCGCAGCATCTCCATGAACAGCCCGAGGCTCTCGTCGAAGTTTGACTCGAGGCAGCTCATCGTCGCCGTCGTGAACGCGTCGCCTGCCGACACCGCCGCCTCGGTCGCCAGGAAGTCGAGCGTCTCGTCGAACTCGGCGGGTTCCTGCCGCGTCGTGCCCCCCTCGCGGACCATCCGGGCGGTCATGGCGGCGAGGCCGGGCGTGTCCGCGGGGTCGAGGGACGCGCCCCCCTTGAACGTGATCGCGAGGCTCACGAGCGGAAACTCGTGCGTCGGCGCGAGGTACACGGCCGTGCCGTCGGGCAGCGTGCGGCGGAACGCGGCCGGATCGGGGGGCTCGTAGGCCAGCGGCGGGAAGACGATCCGCTCCGGCCGCTTCGGCGGCGCCGCGGGGGCGTCGGGCCGGGCGCACCCGCCGACCGCCGCGAGGGCAAGGAGGGAGATGTGGGCGAGGAGGCGAGGACGCTTCATCGGGCTGCCCCTTCCGGCTCCGGCCGTCGCGGCTCGTCCGCGGCGCGGCGGTAGGTCGCCACGCTGCGGTTCGTGGCGCGGAAGTATTTCGTCGCCACCCGGCGGATGTCGGCCGCCGTCACGGCCTCGTACTTCGCCGGCCCCTCGTTGATCTCCCGCCAGTCGAGCACCGCCTCCGCGAAGGCGAGCTGGATGAGCAGGCCCATGTTGCTCTCGAGCTTGCGGTAGTTCTGGGCCGCGACGCGGTTCTTCACCTTCCGCAACTCGCGCTCGGGCACCTCCGCGGCCTGGAGTTTCGCGAGTTCCTCCTCCCACGCCCGCTCGAGGGCCTCCGGGGTCGCGTCGCCCCGCGTCTCGGCCCGCATGGCGAAGAGCCCCGCGTACTTCCGCGTGTCGGAGTAGGCCACGGCCGAGGAGGCGATCCCCCGCCCCTCGACGATGCCGCGGAACAGCCGGCCCGTCCGCTCGTTGAGGATCTCCGCCAGCATGTCGAGCGCGTACGAGTCGACGTGGCCGGCGGGCACGGTGTGGTAGCGGATCTCGACGGCCGGCGGGAAGTCGCCCGTCGCGTTCATCCGCTGCTCGGCGAGCTGCTCGACCTCGAGCGGCACCACCGGTGGCGGCTTCCTCGTGCCGGGATCGATCCGCGAGAAGTAGCGCTCGATGAGGGCCCGGGCCCGCTTCGGGTCGAAGTCGCCGACGACGACCCCGCAGAGGTTGCCGGGGCGATAGTAGACGTTCCAGTAGTCGAGGGCCTGCTCGAACGTGTAGCTGTTGAGATCGCTCGGCCAGCCGATCACCGGCCACGAGTAGCCGCTCGACGCCCAGAACATCGCGTCGAACTGCTCGTCGAATTTTCCGGTCGGCGTGCTCTCGGTCCGCAGCCGCCGCTCCTCGTGGACGACGTCGCGCTCGGAGTAGAACTCGCGAAACACGCTGCCGTTCAGCCGGTCGCTCTCCATCCAGGCCCAGAGCTCGAGCTTGTTGGCGGGGACGGTGATGAAGTAGCAGGTCAGGTCGTTGCTCGTGAAGGCGTTCATGCCGCTGCCGCCCGCCTTCGTGTAGACCTGGTCGAACTCGTCCTTCTCGATGGTGCCCGCCCCCGGCCCGTCCGGCCCGCGGCCCTGCTGGGCCCGGATCAGCTCGTCGAGCCGGGCCCGCAGCACCCGCAGGTCCTGCGTGTCGTTGGCGGGGTTCCAGGGATCGTCGATCTCGCCGCGGAAGTAGCGGTCGTACTGCCGCGTCCAGACGAGCCGGTTGATCTCGTCGCGGACGGCCTTCTGCTCGGCGCGGTACCTCGCATCGCGGTCGGGGGCGCGGGTGCCGATCGTGTCGGTGCCCTTGAACATCATGTGCTCGAAGAAGTGACTGATCCCGGTGATGCCGGGCCGCTCGTTGACGCTGCCGACCTTGGCCACCCAGCCGGCGCTCACGACGTTGGGCTGGTCGGGCCGCGGCACGAGCAGGAACTGCATGCCGTTGGGGAGGGTGAACTCCTCCACCTCGACCTTCTGGCCGCGGGCGGCGCCGCAGGCGAGCGCGACCACCGCCGTCGCGATCGCGACACGATTCACGGTCATCATGGAACCCTCGAGGACGCCGCGTTTATAGCCGAACCCGTCCGGCCGCGTCGTCAGCCCGCGCCGCCGAGGGCCCACTGCACGAGGGTGATCGCGATCTCGACCACGATCAGGCCCACGATGGCCCACTCGAG
>JBJTPA010000191.1:0-6320 GCA_046074885.1 Planctomycetaceae bacterium | reverse complement strand
TGATCCTCGACCTCAAGGCCCGGGGCAAGACGGTGATCATGTGCTTGCACCTGCTCGCCGACGTCGAGGACGTGTGCGACCGAATCGCCGTCCTCCACCAGGGCGAGCTCAAGGAGCTCGGCCGCGTGGAGGACCTGCTGCGGATCACCGACGTGACGCAGGTCCGCGCCCGCGGCCTCTCGGCCGCCGCCTGCGAGGAGATTCGCAGCGTGCTGGCCCGCCACGGCGCCGCGGACGTCGAGGTTGGCAATCCCCGTTCGACGCTCGAGGACCTGTTTCTCGAGGTGGTTCGGGACGCGCAGGCCCGGCCCGGCCGGCGGGCCCGCGTGGACCGCGCCGCGGCGACCGACGGCCCGCGGACGGGGTGAGTCGGCGTCATGGTGCTCGAAGACGACATTCCGCGGTTCGCCGTCTGGGTCGGGCCCGCCCTCCGGCAGTTCGCCGTGTCGTCGCTCGCGGTCGCGCTGGCGGCGGCCGCGGGGGCCTGGCTGGCGCAGGCCGTGGCGCACGGGCCGCTCGCCGCCGGTGACCGGATCTACCGCGGCATCCTCGCCGGCTGCGCCGACCTCGCCAGCGTGTCGTTCCGCAGGACCTGGGCGCTGGCGAGGATCGCGGTGCAGGAGTCGCTGCGGCGGAACGTGCTGGTGGTGCTCGCCCTGTTCGCGCTGGTGCTCCTGTTCACGGGCTGGTTCCTCGACCCCACGAACCCCAACCCCGGCAAGCTGTCGCTGGGCTTCGTCCTCGGGGTCACGAACTTCCTGGTCTGCTGCGTGACGCTACTGCTCGCGGTCTTCAGCCTGCCGGCCGACATCAAGTCGCGGGCGATCCAGACGGTGACCACGAAGCCCGTGCGGACCGCCGAGATCGTCCTTGGTCGCACGCTCGGCTTCGCGGCGATCGGCACCGGCCTCCTGGCGGTCATGGGCCTCGCGGGCTGGGTGTTCGTGGTGCGGACGGTTGCCCACGGACACGCGATCGAGGCCCGCGACCTCATCGAGGTGACCGACGCCGCGGGCGCGGTCGTGGGCTTCACGGGCCGCACGAGCCTCGGCCGCGGCCACCGGCACGGCGTGTCACTCGACGCGACGGGCGCCGGGACGACCGAGGCGGAGCAGGGGCACCGCCATCGGATCACCAGGAACGCCGACGGCTCCTTCCTGGTGGGCCCGGTCTCCGGCCTGCTGGAGGCCCGGCGGCCCCTCCGCGGCACGTTGCAGTTCTACGACCGCGACGGCCGGCCGAGCCCCAAGGGGATCTCGGTCGGGGCGGAGTGGTCTTACCGGCAGTACATCGAGGGGGGCACCGCGGCGGCCGCCGCGTGGACCTTCGCGGGCGTGTCGGAGGCCGAGTTTCCCGACGGCCTGCCGCTGGAGATGATCGTGCGGGTGTTCCGCACCCACAAGGGGCGGATCGACGAGGGCATCCACGGCACCGTCCAGCTCCGCAACCCGGTGACCCACCTCCGCAGCCAGGCCTTTCCGATCGTCGCCAAGGAGTTCACGATCGACACGCTGTTCGTGCCGCGGCGGCTCGAGGCGGTGGCGGCCGACGGGGCCGTCCGCGAGATCGACCTGTTCGCGGACCTCGTGGCCGACGGCCGCGTCGAGGTCTGGCTCCAGTGCCTCGAGCCGGCCCAGTACTACGGCGTCGCCCAGGCCGACTTTTACCTGCGGACCGGTGACGGCTCGTTCGCGATCAACTACCTCAAGGGCTGCATCGGCATCTGGCTGTCGATGCTCGTGGTGACGGCGCTGGGCGTGATGCTCAGCACCTTCCTCTCCGGGCCGGTGGCGCTGCTGGCCGCGATCTCGGTCGTGCTCGTCGGCCACTTCCGCGGGTTCATCGCCCGCCTGTTCGAGAGCCAGGTCACGGGCGACGCCACGATCCAGCCGGGCGGCGGGCCGATCGAGTCGCTCGTGCGGATGTGCACGCAGGAGAGCGTCACCGTCGCCTGGGACCCGACCCCCGCCGCCCAGGCGATCAAGGCCGTCGACACGCTCCTCCTGGCGCCGGTGCGGCTGGGGGCGAGCATCGTGCCGTCGCTGGCGGACCTGGGCACGGGGGACTTCGTGGCCGAGGGCTTCGACGTGCCGCTCGCCCTGCTCGCCGCGCACGCCGTCGAGGCGGCCGGCTTCGTCGCCGCGTTCTGCATCGCCGGCGCTTTCTGCCTCAAGGGCCGGGAGGTGGCGTCGTGACCGCGGACCCCGTCGCCGCAGGCCCCGCCCGGCTCGGGCTCAGCCCGGTCACGGGCGGCTGCCTGGCGCTGATCGCCGTGCTGCTCGTGCCGCTGTCGCTCCTCTCGCAGCCCGCCGACTCCGAGAGCCCGGGCGGCACGCTCGCCCGCCTGCGGACCGAGCACGGCCTGTCGCAGGCGCGGCTGGGGGACATCGACCCGACCGGCGAGACGATCCGCTTCGCGACGCTGGGCCTCAAGAACGTGGCCGTGACGCTGCTCTGGGACCGGGCCAACCACTACAAGAAGGTCGAGGACTGGACGAGCCTCTCGGCCACCCTCGAGCAGCTCACGCGGCTGCAGCCCCACTTCTACTCGGTCTGGGACTTCCAGGCCCACAACCTCTCCTACAACATCTCCGTCGAGTTCGACGACTACCGCGACCGCTACGCCTGGGTCATGAAGGGGATCGAGTTCCTTCGCGACGGCATCGCGCTCAACCGCCGGGAGCCCCGGCTCCTCGGCCGCATGGGCTGGTTCATCGGCCAGAAGATCGGCCGCGCCGACGAGAAGAAGCAGTTCCGCAGGCTGTTCGTGCAGGACGATGACTTCCACGAGCGCGACCGGCCCGGCCGCACCCTGCCCGAGCGCGACAACTGGCTCGTCGCACGGGAGAAGTACCTGGCCGGCCAGGCGCTCGTCGAGGCCGGGGCGCCGCTCCGGACGACCGCGCTCATCTTCCACTCCGAGCCGATGATGACGGCCATCAACCACGCGCGGGCGCTGGAGGAGGACGGCACGTTCGGCACGCCCGCCCGCGCCGCCTGGGAGCTGGCCCGCGACGAGATGCGGCGGTTCGCGCTGCGGGAGATCCCCACGAGCTGGGACGTGCCGGTGCGGCTCGGCCTCCGCGCGGAGGAGGAGGCCCGCGCGGCCCATCTCGCGGCCGAGCTCGAGAAGCTGCTGCCCGGGGCGTTCGCGGCGCTCGAGCGGCGGCGCCGCGAGTCGCTCTCCCCGGCCCAGCGGACGGCGCTCGACACGCCCGCGCCCGAGCGGACCGAGGAGCAGCAGCGGCTGGCGTTCGACGCCGAGGCGGCGGTGAAGGTCACCTGGACCCAGGTCGCCCGCGAGGCCCCCGCCGACGTCCGTGCCCGGGCGCTGCAGCTGGCCCGCGAGCAGGATGAGGCCGCGGAGACCGTGGTCATCATCGACCGCTACGGCGACATCGTGAACTTCAAGTTCTGGCGGGCCACCTGCGAGGCGGAGGTGACGGCGCCGGCGCTGGAGTTCCGGGAGCAGATCTGGGAGGCCGACCGCGCCTTCCGCGGCGCGCGGCTGCAGGCGGCGAAGACGGCCTACGAGAAGGCCTTCGCCGCCTGGCGGCAGGTGCTCGACGCGTCGGCCGAGCTGCGGGGCGACGCGATCACGGCCGACGACACCGCCGACCTCGTCCGCCGCTACCGCAAGGTGCTCGAGCAGCTCGACGAGCCCTTCCCGAAGCCGTTCATCCTCCAGGACATGCTCGACAAGGCCGGCCCGGGTGACGAGTAGCGGCGGCGACAACTTGCGGCTGGAAGCAGGATGCCCCCGAGCGCCGGGCAGGGAACCGCGCGGCTCGATCGGTGTGGCCCGGTCGCCTCGCGACCGGAATGCGGGCTGCTTCCGGTTGCGCGGCAACCGGGCTACGGAGACTCGGCGCCTCGTCAGCGAACGCCGTCACGCCCGGCGCACGAGGAGCTTGTCGATCCTCCGCCCGTCCATGTCCACCACCTCGATCACGAGGCCGTTCCAGCGGAGCGTGTCGCCGGCCGCGGGAATCCGCTCGAGCTCGGCGAGCACGAGCCCCGACACGGTCGAGTAGTCGCGCGGGCCGGCCTCCGGCCGCACGCCCAGCCGCTGCACGAGGTCGTCCACGCCGGCGCCGCCGTCGACGAGCCACGAGCCGTCCTCGCGCCGCGTGAACGTCGCGGCCTGGTCGCGGCGGTGCTCGTCGTGGATCTCGCCGACGAGTTCCGCGAGGACGTCCTCGAGCGTCACGAGCCCCTCCGTGCCGCCGTACTCGTCGAGCACGATGGCGAGCTGGTTCCGCTCGGTCTGGAAGAGCTCCAGGAGCCGGTCGAGCGGCATCGTCTCGGGCACGAACAGCGCCCGGTGCAGCATCTTCCGCAGTTCGATCGGCCAGCCCATCCAGGAGTGCCGCAGCACGTCCCGGATCGAGACGTAGCCGAGGATGTGGTCGAGCGAGCCCTCGTACACCGGCAGCCGCGAGCAGCCGGCCATGGCGACTGCGCCGGCGACCTCGCCCGGCGGCGTGTCCACATCGAGCGCGTCGAGGTCGATTCGCGGCCGCATGATGTCGCGGACCGTCCGGTCGCCGAGGCGGAGCGCCTCGGAGGCCACCGACTGCTCGATCCCCTCGAGAACGCCCTCGGCGCGGCCGGCCTCGAGGAGGTGCTCGATGTCGTCCACGGAGACGGAGGGGCCCGCCTGGCCCCGCACTCCGAGCAGGAAGAGCACGGCCGAGGTGGCCAGGCTCATGCCCCAGACGAGCGGCTTGAACACGACCGCCACGAACTGCATGACGGGGGCCGCGAGCCGGGCGAAGGGCTCGGCCCGCCGCAGGGCCAGCCGCTTGGGCACGAGCTCGCCGAGCAGCAGCGTGACGAACGAGAGCAGCATCACGAACGTGGTGAGCGCGATCGTCCGCGACGCGCCGGCCAGGGCCGGCGGCACGCGGGCGGCGATCCAGCCGGAGAACGAATCGACGAGCCGGTCGCCGCCGTAGACCGCCGCCAGCGTGCCCACGAGCGTGATCCCGATCTGCACGGTGGGCAGGAAGCGGTCGGGGTTCGAGGCCAGTTCGAGCGCCGTGGCGGCCCGCGCGTCGCCCGCGTCGGCGAGCTGGCGGAGCCGTCCGCGGCGGCTGGCCACGATGGACATCTCGGCTCCCGAGAAGAAGCCGTTGGCCAGGATCAGCGTCAGGACGATCGCCACTTCGTGGATCATGGCCGCAACGTCCCGTTCAGCCAGCCGCGGCCGCGTCGTCGCGGCGCACGATCGCGAGGTTGTCGCGGTGGACGACCTCCTCGTACGGCACGGAGCCGAGCAGCTCCGCGATCCGCTCCGTCCGCGCGCCGGCGATCCGGCGCAAGTCGGCCGCGGGGTAGTTCACGAGACCGCGGGCGAAGACGCCGCCGTCGGGACCGGCCAGGGCCACGACGTCGCCCGCCGCGAACTCGCCGTCGAGCCCCGTGACGCCGGCGGCGAGGAGGCTGCGGCCGCCGGCGACCACCGCCCGCCGCGCGCCCGCGTCCACGGCGACCGTGCCGCGGGCGTCGGCCGACCAGGCGAGCCACCGCTTCCAGGCGGGCATCGCCGCGGCGCGGCCGGTGAACGCCGTGCCGACCGCCTCGCCGCGGAAGATCCGCTCGAGCACGGCGTCGTCACGGCCCGACGCGATGACGCAGCCGCCTCCCGCGTCCGTCACGATCCGCGCCGCCGCGAGCTTGCTCGCCATGCCCCCCTTCGACAGGCCGCCGGGCCGGTCCGCGGCGAGGGCCTCGACGCCCGCGTCGATCCGGGGCACGTGCCGGAGGATCGTCGCGCCGGGCTCGCCGGGGTGGCGGTCGTAGAGCCCCTCGACGTCGGAGAGGAGCACGAGGAGGTCGGCGCCCACGAGCGTGGCCACGAGGGCGGCGAGCCGGTCGTTGTCGCCGAACGACGTCCGCAGCTCCTCGACGCTCACGGTGTCGTTCTCGTTGATCACGGGCACGGCCCCGAAGTCGAGCAGCGCGCGGAGCGTGTTGCGGATGTTGAGGTAGCGGGCCCGGTCCTGGAGGTCGTCGGCCACGAGGAGCACCTGGGCCGCGTGCCGCCCACGGTCGCGGAAGGCCCGTTCATAGGCCTCCACGAGGCAGCTCTGGCCGATGGCCGCCACCGCCTGGAGGGCGGCGAGTTCCTGGGGCCGCTCGCGGAGGCCCATCCGCCCCATGCCCGCGCCGACGGCGCCCGAGCTGACGAGCGCCACCTGGCGGCCGCCGGCGAGCACCGCGTCGATCTGCCGCCCGAGGGCCGCGATCCGGGCGTCGTCGAGCAGGCCGTCGGGGCCTGTCAGCACGCGGGTCCCGACCTTCACCACGACCAGGCG
>JBJTPA010000190.1:0-3692 GCA_046074885.1 Planctomycetaceae bacterium | reverse complement strand
GATTGGGAGTTAGATGATCCCGCTGGACTTGGAGTAGAGGCAGTCCGCCCAATTCGAGATGACATTAAGCGACGTGTTGAGGACTTGATCGCTGATTTATCAATCAGCCTCAATTAATTCCATAATCAAACAAGCGAAAAGCCCCGGTCTTTTGACCGGGGCTTTTCTGTGACCTGAGGTCCGAATTACTTGCTATTATCTGCTGCTGGGCCTCGCGTGGCTCGTGCCGCTCGCGTCGTTCGTGGCGATCCTCTTCTTCGGCCCCCGCATGGGGAAGCACGGGCGGAACGCCGCCTGGGTGGCGACGGCCGCGATCGTGACGTCGCTCGTGCTCTCGCTCATGGCGGCCGGCACGTGGCTTGCGAGCCACCCGGTGACGGCGCCGGCACACGGGCACCACGGCGACGCGCACGCATCCGCGGACGGTGGGCATGCCGCCGACGCGGGTCACGACGGCCATGCGGCGGATCATGCCGACCCCCATGCATCGGCTCCCGTGGCCTACGCGGGCGACTGGTACACGCTCTACCAGGGCGGAAAACTAAAACTCTCGATCGGCTGGTACATCGACGCCCTCACGATCCTCATGTTCGTGGTGGTGGCCTTCATCGCCACCTGCATCCATGTCTACGCGTCGGGCTACATGCACGACGAGCTCCACGACGTGACCGACCACGAGGTGCACCTCTCCTCCGGCGGCCACCTCCACCGGCCGGGGCGGTTCCCGCGGTTCTTCCAGGCGCTGTCGCTGTTCTGCTTCTCGATGTTCGGCATCGTGATCGCGGGCAACCTGGCGATGGTGTTCGTGTTCTGGGAGCTCGTGGGCATCTGCTCCTGGTTCCTCATCGGCTTCTACTACGAGCGGACGAGCGCCTCGACGGCCGCCAACAAGGCATTCATCGTCAACCGCGTGGGCGACTTCGGGATGCTCATCGGCCTCATGGCCCTGTGGGGCGCGCTCGGCACGCTCCAGTTCACCGAGCTCTTCGCCCTCGTCCGCCCGGCGGAGGCCCACCACGCGCTCACGGTGCCCGACGGCATGGTGCGGGCCGCGGCGGCCGCCGAGGTCGGGCAGATCGAGGCCGACCACGCCGGAAGCCCCGTCGACGGCGCCAGCGAGATCGCGGCGCGGATGCCCGGCTGGCGGGAGAAGGGCCTCGGCGGCTGGCTCCTGTTCATCGCGGGCGTGGGCATCTTCTGCGGCTGCGTGGGCAAGAGCGCCCAGTTCCCGCTCTTCGTCTGGCTCCCCGACGCGATGGAGGGGCCGACGCCCGTCTCGGCGCTCGTCCACTCGGCGACGATGGTGGCGGCGGGCGTCTACCTCGTGGGGCGGTTCTTTCCCGTCCTCTCCCCCGACGTGCTCCTCGTGATCGCCTACGCCGGCGGGGTCACGCTCTTCATCGCGGCCACGATCGCGCTGGTCGCCAACGACATCAAGCGGGTGCTCGCTTACTCGACGGTCAGCCAACTCGGCTACATGATGCTCGCGCTCGGCGTCGGCGGCTGGGTGGCGGGGCTGTTCCACCTCGTGACCCACGCCTTCTTCAAGAGCCTGCTCTTCCTCTGCTCGGGCTCGGTGATCCACGCCTGCCACACGAACGACATGCGGAAGATGGGCGGCCTCGCGAAGGTCATGCCCTGGACGGCCGGCACGATGCTCGTCGGCTGCCTCGCGATCATCGGGGCAGGCATCCCGTTCGTGATCGGGATGTCCGGCTACTACTCGAAGGACTCGATCCTGGCCCAGGCCCTCTCCTTCGCCAATGAAAACCCCCGGCACGCGATCCTCTTCTACGCCGTGGCCGGCGGCGCCGCCCTCACCGCCTTCTACATGTTCCGCCTCTGGTTCATGACGTTCGCCGGCAAGGCCCGCGACCACCATGTCGCCGAGCACGCCCACGAGTCGCCGACGGTGATGGTGGCGCCGCTCGTCGTGCTCGCGGTGCTCGCGGTCGCGGCCGGCTGGTCGCTCGGTGACCTCGGGATCGCGAACCTGCTCGAGCAGGCCCGGCCGGCGGGCACGGCCGAGGGCCTCGCGGGCGGCTTCATCTTCGGGCAGTCGCTCACGTTCCCGGCCGAGCACCTGAGCCACGCCGAGGCGATCCATCGCACGGCCACGTGGACCGCGTTCGGCACGGCGCTCGCGGGCGTCCTGCTCGCGGCGGTCATGTACCTGTGGCGGATCGTCTCGCCCGGGATCGTGGCCACGGTCTTCCGGCCGGTCTACGCGTTCCTCGCCGGCCGCTGGTACTTCGACGAGCTCTACCGGGCGATCTTCGTGCTGCCCGTCCTCGGCGTCGCGCAGCTCGCGAGCGGCACCGACAGGGGCGTCATCGACCGGATCATCGACGGCCTCGCCGCGACGGCCCGCGGCATCGCCGGCATCGACGCCTGGATCGATCGCACGATCGTGGACGGCCTCGTCAACGGCACGGCGAACCTCGCCTGGAACGCGGGGCTCGCGCTCAAGCGGCTCCAGACCGGCCGCCTGCGGCAATACGTCGTCTTCATCGCCCTGGCCACCGTGGCCCTGTTCGTGCTCGCGAGCCTCTTCATGAGGGCCTCGCACGCCGGCTAGTTCACCGACCGAATGCACACCATCGCACGCAGAACTCGAAGGTAAAACGGATCACGCCATGACCCCCGACACGCTCTCCCAGCCCGCCCTCTGGCCGCTCTCGCTGCTCGTCTTCCTGCCGGCCCTCGTGGCCGCGGTGCTGGCGCTGCCGATCATCCCCAAGGCCCGCGAGGAGCTGATCCGCTGGATCACGCTGGCCACCACGGCCGTCGTGTTCGTGATCTCGCTGTGGATGGCCTGGCCGACGCTCTTCGGTGCGGTCGGCCCGGCGCAGTTCGTCGTCGGCGAGGCCGGCATGCAGGCCGTCGTCAGTCGGCCCTGGATCCCCGCCTTCGGCATCGAGTACCTGCTCGGCGTGGACGGCATCAGCATGCCGCTGGTGGTGCTCACGACCTTCCTGTCGATGCTCGCCGCCGCGGCGAGCTGGCCGATCACGAAGCACGTGAAGGCCTACCACGTGCTCTTCCTGCTGCTCGAGACCGGGATGCTCGGCGTCTTCGTGTCGCTCGACTTCTTCCTGTTCTACGTGTTCTGGGAGGTGATGCTCCTGCCGATGTACTTCCTCATCGGCATCTGGGGCGGGCCGCGCCGCGAGTACGCCGCGATCAAGTTCTTCCTCTACACGCTGCTCGGCAGCGTGCTGATGCTGATCGCGATCCTCATGCTCTACTTCACGAGCGACCTGAGGATGCTGTCGCCCGAGCAGCTGGCGGCGGCCCACGCGTCGATCCCGGCCGCCGCGGCCGCCGACCAGCCGGTGCACACGTTCAACATCCTCGCCCTGGCCCAGCTCGGCCAGCTGCCGGACTCGCCCTTCGCGGCGGTGAATCTCTGGGGCATGAGCCTCGAGACCTGGGCCTTCCTGCTCCTGCTCATCGGCTTCGTGATCAAGGTGCCGGTGGTGCCCGTCCACACCTGGCTCCCCGACGCCCACGTTGAGGCGCCCACGCCGATCTCGATGATCCTGGCCGGCGTGCTCCTCAAGCTCGGCGGCTACGGCATCCTGCGAATCTGCTATCCGATCTGCCCGGGGGCGGGGCTGTCGCTGGCCTGGCTCGTCTGCGGCCTGGGCGTGGTGTCGATGGTCTACGGGGCCTTTGCGGCGCTCGCGCAG
>JBJTPA010000189.1:0-6908 GCA_046074885.1 Planctomycetaceae bacterium | reverse complement strand
CACCCAGTGGTCCGGTTGCCTCGCAACCGGATGCTCCCGCCGATGGGCGGGCCGGATTCCAGTCGCGAGGCGACTGGGCTACGGGAATCCGGTCTGCCGACGCGATCGTGGTCGCGGGCCACCCCGTGGTCCGGTTGTCTCGCAACCGGATCTCCGCGTCGATCCGCGGGTCGGATTCCAGTCGCGAGCGACTGGGCCACGCCGGATTCCAGTCGCGAGGCGACTGGGCTACGGGACGGCGGTCACGCGGCGTGCCTCCGCCGATCGGCCATGTCGAGCGGGATCACCGGGTGGAAATCGGCCGGGGCGCCCAGCCGGTCGCACGCCAGGCAGGTCCGCGGCCGGCCACACTTCTCCTCCCAGCAGCGCACCGGCGCGAGGAAGTCGAATGCGATCCGCTCCAGATGATCGGCCTTGAAGGACCCCTTCACGAGGATCACCTCGCCGGGCACCGCGGTCCGGCGAACGTGGGAGGCGATGCTCCGCACGTCGTCGAAGAATGCCACCCGCCCGGCGGCGACGTCCGCCGCGGTGGCCCCGACGTGCCGCGGCGAGTGCCGCAGGAAGATCACCCGATCGACCCGCCGGAGGGCGTTTCGCAGCACCCTGCGGTAGTTCCGCCGCGAGTCCCCAGCGTAGTCGGACAGCGTGCCGAAGACGAGCGTCCGCCGCGGCGCGTCGGCGCAGGCGTCGAGCACCGCGAGGCTCTGCTCGCACGACCAGGCCGGGGCCTTGATCGTGTCGCAGATGAACGTCGGCCCACCCGGCACGGCCAGCGGGCTGCACCGGCCGAACACCGGCTCGAACGACGCGACCCGCCCGGCGATCTCGCGCCACGGGATCCCGAGCCGATGGGCGGCCGCGACCGCCGCGAGCACCGGCACGTGGAAGTGCGTGCCGACCAGCCGGGTCCGCAGCGGGATCTCCTCCCCGGCGTGGAGGCACGTGAGCGAGAGCGACAGGTCGGACCCCAGCCTGCAGTCGATGGCGCGGTAGTCGGCGGCCGGGCCGGTCCCGAAGCCGACGAACGGCACGCCCGCGGCGGCGACCGCCTCCACGAGGCAGGCGTCGTCGGCGTTCACGAGCACGGCGCCCCCCGCGGGCACGGCCCGGGCGAGCGTGGCGATCTCCGCTGCGGACGCGGCCTGCGTCCGAAAGGCCGTGAAGTGGTCGAGGCCGCTGATCGTGAGCACGGCCATCGTCGGCCGCAGCACCCCGCCGACCTGCGCGAGCGTGCCCACGGGGTGCTCGCTCACCTCCGACACGAGCATCGCCGCGGCCGGGTCCACGCGCGCGAGCCGCGTGAACACGGCCGGCGTGTCGTTCGAGAAGACGGTGGACGCGATCCGCGGCGGGCCGCCGAGGAGGTGCACGAGGAGCTTCACGGTCGTGGACTTCGCCGCGGCCCCGGTGACGGCGATGACGGGCCGACCGTCGAGGAGGCGCCGCCGCCGGACCGCCCGCGCCTCCAGCCGCCGCGCACGTCGCGCGCGGCGCCGCACGCGCAGGGACGCGAGGACCGCGCGCAGCATGGCGATCATGCGGCCTCCTGCACGGCCTGCCGCGGCGCGCGGGCGTCGAGCCCGAGGATCTCGGGCACGCGCCACGACGTGGGACTGACGACCACCACGAGGTCGCCGCAGGCCGCCCCGTCGCAGCCGCGACGGATGGCGGCGTCGTGCCGCTCCTCGACCGTGATCGCCGCGGGGGCCACGCCCGCGGCAGCGAACCCCTCGGCCAGCAGGCGGGCCATCTCCCCCGGCGCGCGGCCGCGCCGATCCTCCCAGTCGCAGCAGACGAAGCGGTCGAACCCGGGCGCGAAGGCCCGGCACATGCCGCGTATCCAGTCGTGCGATCTGTCGCCCATCTCGGTGACGACGAGCACCTTCTCGTTCGGCACGTCCAGTGTCTCGACGAACCGCGTCAGGGCGTCGGCGGCAAGCCGGCCGCCGACCTTCGTGGCGACGAGCGTGAAGGGCAGGCCGTGGTGGAAGTTCATGCGGCCCGGGTTGTCGGACGTGTCGGAGCGGAACGAGCCGAGGCCGCGGCCGATCGCGTCGGCGCCGGCTCCCAGGCCGTGCGCGATGGCCATGGCGAACAGCGCGTTCGTCACCGCCGGCTCGAAGCGGCCGCCGTGCGTCGCCGGAATCGCGGCGGCGGATAGCGCGGCGAGTTCATGGTCACCGTGTCGGAGCGACAGCCGCGGCGGGCGATCGCCGGCCGTCGGCTCGAGGACCGCCGCGAGCCCGCCGCGCGCCAGGTGCTCCCGCACGCCGGCGGCGTCGGGATGCCGGCCGACGAGGCACGTCGCCGTCGCGCGGACCGTGGGCCGCATGGCCATGCACAGCGGTTCGTCGGCGTTCAGCACGGCGAGGCCGCCGGCCGCGGCGGCGACCGCCGACTTCACCTGGGCCAGTTGTTCGCGCGACTGGATGCCGCCGAGGCCGAGGTGGTTGTCGTGGACGTTGAGGACGGCGCCGACCGTGCAGTCCCGGAATGGAAAGCCGTCGAGCAGGAGGCCGCCCCGGGCGGTCTCGAAGACGCCCACGTCGATCACCGGGTGCGCCAGGAGCGCCGCCGCCCACGAGGGCCGCGACGAGTCGCCCCGCCGCACCCGTCGGCCGCCGATGAAGCAGCCCGTCGAGGTGGCCAGGCCGACGCGCCTGCCGTCGGCCGAGAGGATGGCCGCGACCATGCTGCACGCGGTGGTCTTGCCCACGCTGCCGGTGACGAACGCCGCGGGGCCGGCCGGCCGCCAGCGGAGCGGCAGCCCGAGCCGCCGCACGGCCTTGAGCAGGCGGTAGCGCGGCGACGGTCGCAGCGCGGCATCCACGGCGGCCATGACATCGGCGTCCGGGGATGCGGGGAACCGGGGCACTCCGGGGGGAGGTAGGAAAATTCCCGCCGCCAGGGAAGACGGTTTTGCCCCGATTCGCCCGCCCCTGTTAAGAGGTGGCCCGCGGGGGGCAATCCAGACCCCGTCGTCCCTCGGATTTTCCGCCGATGGCCATCGTCGTCAGCGCACTCGAGACCGACGTCCCGGCCGGCGGCTTCGACGTCGGCGCGACCGTGGACATGGACGGCCGCCGCGACCGCGTCGTCTTCCGCCGCCACGGCGATCACCCGCGGCTCGCCGACCGGACCGACACGTTCGACCCGTTCGCGGTCCTGCTGCTCCTGCCGGCGATGCTGCGCGGCGAGCCGCTCGTCGTCGAGGGCTCGATCGACGAGGTGCTGCTCGCGTCGCTCCGCGGGCCCGTGCAGGACACGCTCCGCCTGCTCGACCGGTCGTGGCGGCGGGTCGAGGTGCGGGCCGAGCCGCAGCCGGCGCCGCCCACGGCCGCCGCCCGCGGGGCGGCCGGCGGGATGAGCGCGGGGATCGACAGCATGCACCTGGTCCGGAACCGGCTCCTCGATCCGGACGTGCCCGACGCCCTGCGGCTGCGGACGCTGCTGCACCACCACGTCGGCGCGCACGGCGGCGACGACGCCGTGTTCGCGGAGCGCCTCGGCCATGCCCGGCGGGTCGCCGACCGGCTCGGCCTGCCCCTCGTCGGCGCCAGCTGCGCCGCCGAAACGGCATATCGCGGCATGCCCTTCATCCACTGCCACACGATGCGGCACGTGGCCGCGTCGATGACGCTCGATCATCTGTTCTCCCTCGTCCACTACGCGTCGTCGGAGGAGCTCGGCCGCCGGCCGCGGCGGTCGCGCTTCTCCGGGATCTCCACCATCGAAGCGCAGCTGCTGCCGCTGTTCGACACGCCGCGGGTCGCGTGGCGGTCGTTCGGCGGGGCCGCCACGAGGCTGGCGAAGACTGCCGACGTGATCGCCGACGACCGGCTGTGCGGCGACCTGTGCGTGTGCATCCGCGGCTCGCGGCGGGACCGGGCCGCGCTCAACTGCGGCCGCTGCTACAAGTGCGCGCGGCTGCTCCTGCAGGCCGAGGCCTCCGGGCGGCTCGACGCCGTGGCCGGCACGTTCGACATGGCGGCATGGCGGGCGGGGCGGGGGCATGCGGTGACGCGGGTCCTCTGGCTCGCGCTCGGGCCGCAGCGGACCGCGAACGAGGCCGACCTGCTGGCGTTCCTCGACGACCGCGGATTTCCATTTCCGTGGTGGGCCCGGCCGTGGGTGGGGATCGGGCGGGCGGTGGCCACCGCCCGTCGCCGTGCGTAGAATCGAGCGGCGCACGACGCCGCCATCCGGGCCGACGGCCCGCGAATCCGAGGGCAGGCAGGCCGTTTCCATGGTTCCCATGGAGGCCCGCCGTGCCCGAGCCCGAACTCAACCGGATCGCCTTCGTCGGCAGTTACGTGCCCCGCCGCTGCGGGATCGCCACGTACACCCGCGACCTGCGGCAGGCCGTCGCCGCGCACCTGCCCGACGCCGACTGCCTCGTCGTGCCGGTCGGCGACGCGGACGCCGCGCACGACTACCCGCCCGAGGCCGCGTTCGAGTGCGCCGAGGGCGACGTGGGGTCCTACGCCCGGGCGGCCGACTTCCTCGACCTCGCCAACGTGGACGTCGTCTCGCTGCAGCACGAGTACGGCATCTTCGGCGGCGAGGCGGGAAGCCACGTGCTCACGCTCCTCCGCGACCTCCGCGCGCCGGTCCACACCACGCTCCACACCGTGCTCGCCCGCCCCACGCCGGCCCAGCGTCGCGTGATGGACGACGTGATCCACCTCTCCGCGCGGCTGGCCGTGATGACCGAGCGGGGCCGCGACCTCCTCCGCGAGGTGCACGGCGTGTCGCCCGACCGCGTGGACGTGATCCCCCACGGCATCCCCGACGTGCCGTTCACGGCCCCCGACCTGCACAAGCCCGGCGTCGGCCTCGCCGGTGCCGACGTGCTGCTCACGTTCGGCCTGCTCTCGCCGGGCAAGGGGATCGAGCAGGTGATTGCCGCGCTGCCGCACGTCGTGGCGCGGCACCCCCGGGTGACGTACGTCGTGCTCGGCGCGACGCACCCGCACCTCGTCCGGCGCGAGGGAGAGGCCTACCGCCACTCGCTCGTGGAGCTGGCGTTGAGCCTCGGCGTCGGGCGGCATGTCGTGTTCCACGACCGCTACGTGGACCTGCCGGAACTGCTGCGCTTCATCGCCGCCGCCGACGTCTACCTCACGCCCTACCTCGGCGAGGACCAGATCACGTCCGGCACGCTCGCCTACGCCTACGGCTGCGGCACGGCCGTGGTCTCGACGCCCTACTGGCACGCGCGGGAGCTGCTCGCCGACGGCCGCGGGGTGCTCGTGCCGTTCCGCGACCCGGCCGCGATCGCGGCCGCGGTGGACGGCCTGCTCGCCGACGGCGGGCGGCGCGAGGCGCTGCGCCGGCGCGGCTGGAAGCACGGTCGCGAGATGGTGTGGGCCAGCGTCGCCGCCCGCTACGCGGAGGCCTTCCGGCGGACGCGGCAGGCCACGGCCGTGAAGCCCCGGCGTATGGCCATCGACGCCCCGCGGCCCCCGCGGCTCGGCCTGCCCCCGCTCGTGCTCGACCACCTCCGGCGGCTCACCGACGACACCGGCGTGACGCAGCACGCCACCTGCGACGTGCCCAACCGCGACGCGGGCTACTGCACCGACGACGTGGCCCGGGCGCTGACGCTCGTCGTGCGGCTCGAGGATCTCGGCCTCGACGCCCCGGCGGACCACCGGCTGGCGGCGACCTGCGCGGGATTCCTGGGCCACGCCTTCGATCCCGCGACGGGCCGGTTCCGCAACCTGATGTCCTTCGACCGACGCTGGCTCGACCGCGACGGGTCCGACGACTGCCTGGGGCGGGCGCTCATGGCGCTGGGAACGTGCGTCGGCCGCTCGCGGCGGGCGGGCCTGCGGCGCTGGGCCGCAACGCTCTTTCCACCCGCGCTCGAGGCCGCCGCCGCGACGCAGAGTCCGCGGGCCTGGGCGCTGGCGATCGTCGCCGTCCACGAGTACCAGGGGCGGCTGCGCGGCGACCGCCGGGCCGCCGCCATCCAGCGGGCGCTCGTCGCGCGCCTGCTCGACCTGCGCCGCCGCTGCGCGGGCCCGGGCTGGCCCTGGTTCGAGGAGGTCGTCACCTACGAGAACCCGCGGCCCTGCCAGGCGCTCGTGCTCGCCGGCCGCCGGTCCGGCGACCGCGCCGCGCTCGACGCGGGCCTCGAGATGCTCGCCTGGCTCTGCAACCTGCAGCGGTCGCCCCACGGCCGCTTCGCACCGGTCGGCTGCCGCGGGTTCCTGCAACGTGGCGGGACGCCGGCGGCGTTCGACCAGCAGCCCATCGAGGCGGAGGCCGCGGTGGCCGCCTGCGTCGCGGCCTTCCACGCCACGGGCGAGACCGCGTGGCTCGACCACGCCTGGAGCGCGTTCGACTGGTTCCTGGGCCACAACGTGCTCGGGCTCGCGGTGTGCGATCCCGGCACCGGCGGCTGCCGCGACGGCCTGCTCGAGGATCGCGTCAACGAGAACCGGGGCGCGGAGTCCACGATCGCCTGGCTCTCGGCACTCGTGGAGATGCGGCATCTCGAGCGGACGCTCGGCCCGGCGGAAACCGCGACGGCGGAGGGCGGCGAGGGCCGCCGGGCCGCGCGGGCCCAGGGCACCCCCTGAAGTCGGACCCGGCACCGCCACGATGCATGTCACCCGCACCGGCGTCCTCGTCCGCCCGAACAACGCCCGGGTGCTCTACCGCCCGTTCGAGCCCACGAACCCGCAGCGGGCCCTGAAGATCATCGGCCGCGTCATGGAACTGTCCGACGAGGTGGTCGAGGACCAGCTGGGGCAGGTGCTCTCCGAGTTCCACGGCCGTCACCAGCGGCTCCTGCAGTTCTTCCAGGATCGCTACGACGCGGTCCGCCAGCACGTGCTCACCGATCGCCCCCTCTCCGAGTCGCAGCGACTGCTCGTCGGCTCCTACTTCACGCAGGA
>JBJTPA010000188.1:0-4467 GCA_046074885.1 Planctomycetaceae bacterium | reverse complement strand
GTCGTCATCGCCTCCGACGACGGCCGCGTCTGGTGCTTCCGGTCGGGAGCCGAGGCGCCATGAGCTGGTTTCAGCGGGAAATCGCGCTGGCCCAGCGGCGCCGCGGCTTCCACCTGATCACCACCGAGATCGAGGCCGCCCTCCGCGACCTGCCGCCGCTCGAGGTCGGCCTGCTCCACGTCTTCATCCGACACACCTCGGCGAGCCTCTCGATCAACGAGAACGCCGATCCCGACGTGCCCCGCGACCTGGAGATGGCGGTGAACTCGATCGCCCCCGAGGATCTCCCGTACGTGCACACGATCGAGGGCCCCGACGACATGCCCGCCCACGTGAAGGCGTCGCTGCTCGGCAGTTCCGTGACGGTGCCGATCCACGCCGGCCGCCTCGCCCTCGGCACCTGGCAGGGCATCTACCTGTGCGAGCATCGCGACCGCGCCGGCCCGCGCCACCTCGTCCTCACGGCCCACGGCCGGGAGCCGGACTCATGCGGCTCCCCATGAGCCTTGCGCTGCCGCGATCACCCCGCCTCGTGGCCCAGTCGCCTCGCGACTGGAATCCGGCCCGTGGATCGACCGCACCATCCGGTTGCGAGGCAACCGGACCACGGGGCGGACCACGCCGGGGAATCGAGGGTGCCCCGTATACCATGCTCCCGGAGGTTTCCATGGCCCGCATCCGCCCCCTCGCGTTCCTGCTCGGTGCCCTCGGCCTCATGGGTCGCGGCGCGGAGGCCGACGACGCGCCCCCCCGCCCGATGGTGATCGCCGAGGCGAAGCTCCCCGAGGGCTTCCCGAAGCCCGGCCCCGTCGGCACGGTGATCGTCAAGGAGTATCCGGCCTACCGCCTCGCCCGCACGCGGGCCGGCGGCGGCGACGGCGGCATGTTCATGAAGCTCTTCCGCCACATCGAGCGGAACGAGGTGAAGATGACGGCGCCCGTGGAGATGACGCTCTCGGCGGACGGCGGCGACGAGGCGGCCGGCACCGCGATGGCATTCCTCTACGCCAGTCCGGCGATCGGCGCCCCGGGGCCCGATCCCGCCGACGCCGACGTCGTCGTGGAGGACATTCCCGCGCTCACGGTGGCGTCCGTGGGCATCCGCGGCGGCTACGGTCCCGAGACCTTCCGCCGCGGTGAGGAGCAGGTCCGCGGCTGGCTCCGCGACCACCCGGAGTGGGAGGCGGCCGGACCGCCGCGGGCCCTGGCCTACAACAGCCCGTTCGTGCCGGGGCCGTTCAAGTACGCCGAGGTGCAGGTACCGGTCGCCACCCGGCCTCGGCCCGCGCCGGAGGGCCCGGAACCCCGGCCCGGCCCCTGAAAAGTCCCCCCGGCCCCCGCCACGTGTCGCGGGCCGCTTTGGCTGCATTCCGGGCGGAATCCCTGCCGATTTTTCCGTGGCGAACCAATTTTCCACCGCGTCCGTAGGATTCGTCACGGTACGTTCCGCCCCGGCCCGACGCCGGCCAGGGACGCGCCGGCGGTCCCAACCGGGAGCGGCAACCATGGCACGCAAAGAATCCCTGCTCAACCTCCACGCGATCCTCGTGCGCCGACGCGATGCCCTCCGCAGCGCGCTGGCCGGCGACCTCACGCTGCTCAAGGAACTGCGGAGCGAGTCGCCCGGTGACGTGATCGACGCGGCCTACGACTCGGCCCAGGATGAGATCAGCTCGCAGCTCGCCGAGGTGGAGAGCCGCGAACTTGCCAACATCGAGAACGCGCTGGAGCGGATGAAGGCCGGGAAGTACGGCGTCTGCGAGGTGTGCGGTGGGAAGATCCCGATGGCGCGTCTCAACGCGCTCCCGTACGCCACCGTGTGCATCGAGTGCCAGCGGGAGCTGGAGCGGTCCGGCGAGTCGGCCGAGAGCCTCCGCCAGGCCGCCGACGAGCGGCGCGAGGAGGCGGTGGGGGGCGAGCTCGATTTGTAGCCGGCCGCGGCGCGGGTACGATGCCGGGCGAGGCGCCCGCGTGGACGGGCGGCCGGCACACGGAGACCGCGTTCATGCCCGCCTCGTCCCGCGCCCCCCGCCTGGCCGTCGCTTGTCTCGGGATCGCCGCCGCGGCGGCCCGTGCCGACGGCCCGGCCGGAGCGGAGATTGATGCGGCCGGCCAGCCGCGGCTCTCGGCCGCGGAGCGGGAGCGGCTCTACGAGCAGGCCGCCCGCGAGGCCGAATTCCTCGAGCGGCAAGGGCGGCAGGTGCGGCGGCTCGCCCGGCTCATCCAGCCGGCCGTGGTGCACATCGAGGCCCACAAGCCGGCGCTGCGGCCCCGCGACGGGCGGGCCAGCGAGGACGAGACCGGCTCGGGCGTGATCGCCGAGGTGGCGGGCCGCACCGTCGTCCTCACGAATCGCCACGTCATCGACCGGGCGGCCCTCGACACGATCGAGATCCGGCTCGACGACAACCGCGAGATCCGGCCCGTGCGGCTCTGGTCGGACGCGGCCACCGACCTCGCGGTGCTGGAGCTCGAGGCGCCCGATCTCGTGCCGGCGCGGCTCGCCGCGGACGGCTCCGTGGACATCGGCGACACCGTGCTCGCCATCGGCAGCCCCTTCGGCCTGTCCCGGTCGGTCACGCTGGGCATCGTGTCGGCGCTCGGCCGCCGCGCCCTCGACATCGACGAGAATGCGGTCCGGTTCCAGGACTTCATCCAGTTCGACACGCCGATCCACCCGGGCAACAGCGGCGGGCCGCTGGTCAACCTGCGGGGCGAAGTGGTCGGCATCAACACCTGCATCGCGAGCCGGTCGGGCAACTTCGAGGGGGTCGGCTTCGCGATCCCCGTCGGCATGGCGACCTTCGTGGCCCGGCAGCTCGTGGAGCGGGGCTCGGTGGAGCGGGGCTACCTCGGCATCGCGCTCGACAAGGGCTTCTCCCAGGCAGAGGCCCGGCGGCTGGGCATGGCGCGGCCCGTCGGCGCGCGGATCGAGGGCGTCACGCCCGGCTCCCCGGCGGCCGAGGCCGGCGTCCGGCCGGACGACGTGGTGCTCGAGTTCGACGGCCGGGCCGTCGAGGACGACGACCACCTCATGAGCCTCGTGAGCATGACGCCGGTCGATGCGACCGTGGGCGTGGTGCTGTTCCGCGAGCGGCGGCGGCTGCCGCTGCGGATCACCGTCACGAGCCGCGCCCGCTTCACGGAGTGAGCCGGGCGTCAGGTCGCGGCCGCGGCGGCGGCGATGCCCCGCAGGATGCAGTCCTGCACCGCTGCGGCGTCGCAGCCGGTGAGCACGTCGGCGTTGGGTCGGTCGCGGCGGATCTGCCGGCGGTCGATCACGAGCATCCCCGCCGTCAGCTCGCCCGCCACCTCCACGTCCACGGCCACGCTCGACCGCTCGAAGAGCTCGGGATTCGTCACGGCGACGAGCGCGACGACGTCGTGGAGGTGGATCCCCTCGCTGCCGAGGATCTGCCGCTGCGCCCGGAAGGCGTGCGACAGCATCCCGCGCGCGAGGCGGCCGGCCCGCGACGCCTCGTCGGGAAGGTGGTCGAGCACGTCGAAGCCGAGCAGCACCTGCCCCGTCGTCTCCAGCGGCACGATCGTCTTCGTGAGCGGCTCCCGGATCACGTGCCGGGCGGCGGCGGGGTCGCAGTAGAAGTTGAAGTCGGCGGTCGCCGAGGCGTTGCCGCACCCGTGGAGCGTGCCGCCGCAGATCACGAGGTCGCCGAGGAGCTCCGCCACCGAGGGATCCCGCTTGAGCACCCGCGACACGTTCGTCAGGGGCCCGAGCGCCAGGAGCGTGATCTCGCGCGGGTGCGCCCTGAGGCACTCCCAGATCACCTTCTCCGCGAGGTGTCCTCCGTGGAGCGGCACGCGGGGCAGGTCCACGCCCCCGAGGCCATCGACACCATGCACGCTGTAGGGCCGAGACGGGAGCGGCACGTCGTCGGCCGCCAGCCCGAGCCGGGGCAGCCGGGGCGGGTCGAGGTGGGCCACGAGGGCCTGCACGTTGGCGGTGGCCTGCTCGGGGGCGACGTTGCCGCCGACGGCCGTGACCGCGACCACCTCGAGCCGCGGGTCGAACAGCGCCATCGTGAGCGCGATCGCGTCATCGACGCCGGGATCGACGTCGATGATCACCTTGCGGGGCGTGGTGGGCAGCGACACGCGGATCGATGTCTCGGGGAACGGAGGGCCGGTGTACGCTGGACGGGGCCGCCGGCAGGACGGAATCCTATCCGAAAGCGGCATTCTGGAGAGGCGACCGCGGCACGCCGCGGCGATCGGGCATGACGGCAGTCGCGGACAGCATCGGTCGGGCGGACGGCCCCGCATTGCCAGACGTGGCAGCGATGACCGCGGACCTGCGTGCCGGCCGCCGTGCCGGTGCCGACGACGTCCGGCGGCTCGTGGACGGGGTGCTCGCCGGCGCGGTGGACCTCGACGCCTTCGGCCGCTGGCTCGTCGCCCTCGCTGACGCCGGCGAGACGGCGGCCGAGATCGCCGGGGTGGCGGCCGCGC
>JBJTPA010000187.1:0-4318 GCA_046074885.1 Planctomycetaceae bacterium | reverse complement strand
CGGCCACCGCGATGCCCGCCGGCTTTTCATCCGGAGTCCCGTCGCTTGCGCTCCGGGCTTTCTGCCGGCGGGCGCACATTCGCCGATCGATCTGTTACTTGATCGCCGGGCCGAGCGTGGGGGACTGTGGCGGCTTGAGATTGATCGGAGGCGCGGCCGGGCCCTGCGGCGCGCCCGCGCCGCCCGGGGCCTCCGCGGGCTGCTGCGCCGCCGGGTCGGGCTTCTCGCCGAGAGCCACGGCGAGGCTCTCCTGGGCGTCCTTGAGGCCGGGGGCGATTGCGAGCGCCTTGCGGAACTGCACGATCGACTCCTCCTTCTTGCCGCTCTTGTAGAGCGCCACGCCGTAGTTGTTGATGAGCGCGGGATTGCCCGGCTCCTTCTCGAGCAGCTCGCGATACTTCGCGGCCGCCTCGTCGAAGCGGCCCGCCGCGGCCAGCGCGTTGGCGAGGTTCACGTGGATCGCCGGCACGTGCGGCGTCACCCGGCAGGCCTCGGCGAACTGCTCGATCGCCCTCGACATGCACTGGTCGGCCGCCTGCTTGTTGCCCTGCTGCGCGGCCATCTGGGCCCGGGCCGACCAGGCGGTGCCGAGGTTGTTGTGGGTCTCGCCGAGGTCGGGCCGCAGGTGGGTGGACCAACTGAAGTGGTAGAAGGCGCCGAGGTTCTGGATCCGGTTCTCCGGCCGGATGCGGGTCTTCACGACGTCGAGCTCGGGCCGGAGGGCGGCCTCGGCGCCGAAGTTCTCGACGTGGCCCCGGGAGAACTTCTTCGCGCCCAGGCGGTTGTGGGCCTGCCAGGCGTCGGGGTTGTGGGCGAGCGTGTGGGTCCAGAGGGCGTCCTCGTGGACCCAGCAGGCCGCGTAGTTGAACGACAGGAACGTGAGCGCGGCGATCAGCACCGCGGCGCCGGCCTTGATCAGCGGCCGCTCGTCGATGCCGGCCCGGCGGTACCACGTGCCCCCGGCCGCGGCCACGAGGCCCACGATGCCGATCATCGGCAGGTAGATGAAGTGGTCGGCCGCCCAGGTGATCCGCATGTAGGAGATCGTGATGAAGCCGAGCACCGGCGCCACCATGAGCAGGAAGAAGCCGAGGCCGAGGATGACGTGCCGCCCCCAGCCGGCGCGGTTCTGCCAGAGCCACCACGCCGCGGCGAGGATCACCGGGATAGGCAGCAGGTAGAAGAGCATCTGGCCGGCCTCGCCGGCCCGCGAGACGTCGAGCAGGTCGATGTCCCAGCGGGTGTAGATCGGCAGCAGGTTCACCGGGACGAAGAAGAGCTTGAGGTAGAAGAGCAGCGACGTGCCGGCGATCGCGAACCGCGACAGCGCGCCCTTGAGCGACGGCCGGCCGATGCCGCGATCGACCGCGCGGACCCGCCGCCGCCACTCGGCGGGCACCTTCTCGAGGTCGGTCGCCTCGCGGAGCGGCCCGGCGTAGATCGGCCTGCCGTCCTTGGCCGACACGAGCACCGTCTTCGTCGTCGGGTCGTCGAAGATCCGCACGCGGCCCTCGGGGAAGGTCTGCCAGCCGCCCGCGTTGGCCACCTCGCGGACCTTCTGCCGCCACTCGAGCGGCACCCTGTCGAAGTCGGCCTCCGACTGGAGCGGGCCCAAGTGAATCCGCGAGCCGTCGGGGGCGGTGATCTCGACCACGCGGGACGAGACCTTGACGCTCCCCTCGCGATAGTTGGCCGAGCCGTCGCCGAACCACGACGGCACGACGATCGTCTCCTGGCCGATGGCCCGGCCGTGCTGGTAGGAGATCGTGATCACGCCGAGCACGATCGAGATCACGAAGAACGGGGCGGCGCAGACCAGGTCGCGGGCCGTCACGGTGCCCCGCTTCCACCAGGCGTAGAGCAGGATCAGCACGGGCATCGCCACGACCGACGTCTTGGCGAACATCGCCAGCAGGAAGAGCACGATCGACGTCAGGTAGCGGGTCACGGCCCGCGATTCGTCGGTCGCCGCCCCGGCCTCGATCATGTCGTCGAAGCGGATGTAGCTGGCCGCCGAGAGCAGGAAGAGCGGCAGCGAGAGCGTGTTCTTGAGTTCCGACACCCAGGCCACCGACTCCACGCACACCGGGTGCACGGCGAAGAGCAGGGCGCCGAACCAGGCCGCGGGCACCCTCATGACGGTGAACAGCCGCCACACCGCGAGCGACCCGAGGAGGTGGAGCAGCATCGTGGTGACGTGGTAGCCGGTGGGCCAGGCCACGGCCGGGCCGCCGGGCTGCACGGGGCCGCCGGTCCGCGGGTCCATCTGGAAGAACGGCCACTGCGCCCAGAGCGCCGTGTAGCTCAACGGGAAATAATCCGCGCCGTCGGGGTTGAACCAGAGCTTGAGGAGCGTCGCGGAGTGGTTCGGCGGCACGGCCGGATCCGGCGACGTGCGGTGCTGCACCGTGAGGTTCGCGGTGAGGAGCTGGTCGTCGTCCCAGAGCCAGTCCACTGGATACGTGGGATTCGCGCCGGGGATGTAGACGGGGCCCGTCGAGTCGCACACGGGCGAGTAGATCCAGAGCACGGCCAGCGCGATCAAGCCGACCTGCAGCACGAAGGTGAGCCACGGGGACGCGGTGAAGGCGTCGGCCGTGGCGGCGGTGGCCGGCGACGGCTTCGCATCGACGCTCTGCCCGCGGCCATCCGTCGGCCGGGCGGGGCGACGGGTGCCGTTGCTGTCGCGATTCGAGGGCATGTGGCTGGTGCCGGTGGCGTCCCGTCCGGGGCGTTGGAGTCCCCGATCGACGAGATTACGGGCCGTCCGGGGGTCGCACAATCGGCCGCGATATCAGGGCGATTCCGGCGTCTCCCCGGTGGCGGTCGGGCTGCGGCGCGCGAGGATCGCCCGCAGGCCGTCGGCCTCGTCCCGCTCCATGGCGAGGGCGGCCACGCGGGCGTCGGGGTCGGCGAGCCGTGGATCCTTCTCGACGGCCGTGGCCACGGCCGCTTCGGCGTCGGCGGCGCGGCCCTGGCCGTCGAGGGCGAGGGCGAGCGTCACCCAAGCATCGGCGCGGTTGCCGTCGGTGAGCCGAAGCGCGTGGCGGGCCGCCCGCTCGGAATCGGTGAAGTTGCCGGCCTCGCGGAAGGCGTTCGCGAGGCCGGTGGCGGCCGTGTAGGAACTGGGGTTCCGGGTGGCGGTGTCGAGCCACAGCGCGAGCGAATCCGACCACACCCGCTGGCGGGCCGTGCAGCCCCACGCGAGCAGCCCGAGGGCGACCATGCCCGCCGCGAGCCCGGCCGCGCGTCGCTCGCTGGACAGTCGCGTCCAGGCGGCCTCGACGCCGCAGGCGAGGATCACGGCCACACCCGCGAGCGGCACGTAGAGGTAGCGGTCGGCGGCAGCACGGTGGATCGGCACGAGGTTCGACACGGGCAGGAGCGGCAGGAGCAGGAGCGCCGCCCCGAACGCGATCCGCCGGTCTCGCCAGCCGGCCCAGATGAGGGCCGCGGCGATCGCAAGATCGATCGCAATCGCGAGCCAGAGCGGTAGGTGCCAGATGGAGTCGCTGCCGTAGTCGGCGCAGAGGTTGACGGGCAGGACGACGAGCTGGGCGTAGAGCGCGAGGATCCGGGGCTCGAACTGCATGGCGGTGGCGAACGAGCCGCCGGGATAGGCCGGGGCGGACTCGAAGATCACGGAATGTCGCGGCGCGAGCAGGAATCGGGCGGCGAGGAACACGAGGGCCGCAGCCTTGCCGCCGCCGACCGCGACGGCCCAGAAACGGCCGGGCTCGCCGCGGCGGAAGAGCCACCAGTAGGCTGCGAGGACGAGCGGCGCCGCGATGCCGGACTCCTTGCTCGCGCAGGCGAGGAAGCAGCACGCGGCACAGCCGACGGCCCGCCAGGGGATGCCCGATACACGGCGCGCCACCGTCTTCCACAAAGCCCCCGGCGGAAGCCGGGGGACTCCGGGTTGCTCCACGTGACGTTCCCCATGCTTTGGGGCATCGCCCCGCGACGCGAGCACGATCGCCCCGAGCGTGAACGTGGCGACGAGCAGGTCCTCGCGGAAGGTGGGCTCGCAGACCGCCTCGGTGACGACCGGGTGGATGGCGAATACGAGCGCGGCGGCGACGGCGGCGATGTCGAGGGCCGTGGGCCCGCCGGTCGGAATGACGCCAGTGCCGTCGGTCCTGCTTGGGACACGATCAACCGCGCGCGACACCCGACCGGCACGGGGCAGGACGTCGCGGAGCACGAGCCAGAGCAGGACGACGTTGGCGCAGTGCAGGAGCACGCTCGTGAGGTGGAAGCCGAAGGGCTCGCGGCCCCAGAGAGCCGCGTCGAGCATGATCGACGCCAGGTGCACGGG
>JBJTPA010000186.1:0-16508 GCA_046074885.1 Planctomycetaceae bacterium | reverse complement strand
GAGAGCCGCTGCCTCGCCGCCCGCGGCGCGGCCTCCTCGCGGTTGAAGAGTTCGGCGCTGCTCACGAGCACGAGCTTCTCGGGCACGAGGCGGAAGCCGGCCGAGAGCCGGCCGCGGGCGAAGTGGAGGCGGTTCGTGCGGGCCGGGGCGGACTGCGCGAGCAGCTCCCGTAGCCGCTGCTCCTCGGCATCCGACGGGGCGACGACCCAGACCTCCTGGTCCCTGCCTACGGTCTCGAGCTCGGCCTGCACGCGGTCGAGGGCTCCCGTGAACCGTTCCACGCTCTCGACGGCGAGCGTGGCCGCGGCCTCGAGGCTCGAGGGGGCGAGCGCCGAGAGCGCGACCGACGGGAATCGCTGGATCCGCGCGAAGACCTCCTCCGGGTCGAAGAGGCCCGCGCCGGAGCCGAGCCGGTCGTGCATTCGCCGAGCCTCCTCGGCCAGTTCCCCGGGTTCCACGAGGGCAAAGGCGGCACCGGCAGGCAGGAGGTCGGCGAGGTGGGTGTGGCGGGTCGTGCCGGCGTCCGCGACGAGGGCGGTGAGGTCGACGTGCCCGACGGCCGCCACGCTCCGCTGGCTCACCGTGTCGAACGTCCGCAGCGACTCGATCTCGTCGCCGTCGAGTTCCACGCGGACCGGCCGCTCCCAGTCGGCGGCGAAGAGATCCACGATGCCGCCGCGACGGGCGAACGTGCCTGGCTCCTCGATCACGTCGGCGGCCCGCCAGCCCCGGGCCGCGAGCCAGTCGGCGAGTTCCGCGGGGTCGAGCCGCCCGCCGGCGGCGAGCCGCCGCGTGCCGGCCGCGACGTCGCGAGGATCGGCCAGCGGCGCGAGCAGGGCCTGGATGCTGGTGAGGACGATCGGTGGCCTGTCGGCGCCGGCGAGTCGCTTCACGACTGCGAGGCGGACCGGCTCGGCGGGGTCCGGGCCGCTGCCATCGGCTTCCGGGTCGAAGGTCTCGAGTGGCGGGAGCAGGACGGCCGGGGCGGGGCTGAACAGCGCGAGGTCGTCGAGGAACGCCTCGGCCTCGGCGGCGTGGGGCAGGACGACGACGAGCGTCTCGAGGCCGGCCCGCGCGAGGGCCGCCACGGCGAGCGCAGACGCCGACCCCCAGATTCCGCCGATCGAGCCGCCGTGTCCGGCCCGGACACTGGCGACCACCTCGGCGAACCCGCGATGCGATTCGAGCGTTTCGGCCAGTCCGGGCAGGCGGCCGCCCGGCTCCCGGTGCCCCGCCCGCGCGGGGGCTCGTCGGGTCATGGACCCATCATAGGCGAACGGCGGGATGGGTTCAGCGGCCGCGCGCGGGGTATCCTCCGCGGAACGACAGCACCCGCAGGATCACGCCGTGCCGCCGAGCGATACCGACCCGGGGCCCCGCTCCCCGCTGTCTCGGGACTGCCGGGAGCAGACCGCGGCCGACGGGCCTGGGCCGCGGGCGATGTTCTGCATGCGGCTCCTGCTCGTGGCGGCGCAGGCGGCCACGATCCTGCTCACGTGGCGGGTCTGGCAGGTGCGCTCCTTCCCTCCCCTGCTGCCGCTCCTGCCGGTGCCGCAGGTGCCGATGGCCTGGCCGCTCCTCGCCACGCTCGGGCTCGCCGCCGTCGCGCCGCGGGCCGGCGTGCCCGCCCATGCCGCAACGCTCCTCTGGGCCATCGTGGCCGACCAGTGCCGCATGCAGCCGCACGTCATCTCGCTGGCCACGCTCCTCTGGGGAACGACCGGCCTGGCCGGCGGGACCATCGTCATGCGGGCCGCGCTCGTCGCGCTCTGGTTCTACGCGGGCCTGCACAAGCTGCTGAGCCCCGACTTCTACGTCCGCTCGGGTCCGCTGTTCCTGCAGGCGGCATGGCCGGGCGCGCCCGCCGGGCTCGCGGCGCCGCTCGCTGCGGCGGTCGCGATCACGGAGATGGCCCTCGCGACCGGTTCGCTCCTGCCGCGGGTCCGTCGCGCCGTCGGCGTGGCGGCCGCTGCCGTCCACGTGGCCTTCGTCCTCCTGCTCGCCCTCCGGCTGGGATGGGACCGGCCCGTGTGGCCCTGGAACGCGGCTCTCGCGTGCGTCGCCCCCGCGGTGCTCCTGCACTGGCGAGGGCGGGGCCTCGGCGCGGGGTGGAGCATCGCGCCGCGTGCGGCCCGCTGGGCCGCGGGCGTGCTGCTCGTGCTGCCGGCCGGCTACTGGCTCGGCGTGGTCGATGCGTTCCTCGCGCACGCCGTCTACTCGGATGACAGGCCACGGGCTTTCGTCTGCACCCCGTTCTCCCGGACCGACGTCAACGCGATCTGCGACCGTCACGGCGTGGTCCTGCCGCCGGCCCACCGGCTCTGTGCCCCGTTCTTCCGCGGCGTCGGCAATCCGGGCGAGTGGCTGGAGGTCGAGGACCCGCGGTGGATCGCGCGGGCCCGCGGCTACGACCGGCGGAAGATCTTCTGGAACGACCTGGCCCGCGACCCTCCTCCCGCGTGGTAGGATGATCGGCCCGTCCGCCACCCGAGGAGGCACCAGATGCCCGGTCGCCTGTCGATGGTCGCACTCCTCCTCGCCGTCCCGGCCGCCTGCGCCGCGGATCCCGTGACGTTCCGCAGGATCGTGCTCACGGAGGCCTTCCAGGCCGAGGCCGCCGGCATGGGCGACATCGACCGCGACGGCCACGGCGACGCGGTCTACGGCCCGTTCTGGTACGCCGGGCCCGACTTCACCACGCGGCACGCCATCTATCCCGCGCGGGATTTCGACCCGGCCGAGTACTCCGACAACTTCATGACCGTCGTGGCCGACGTCGATGCCGACGGCTGGCCCGACGTGCTGGTCAACGAGTGGCCCGGCAAGGCGGTGCACTGGTTCCGCAATCCCGGGAAGGAAGGGCTCGCAGCGGCCGCCGCGTGGACGAAGCACCTCGCGCACCCGGTGGTGGACAACGAGGCGCCCGACTTTCTCGACGTGACCGGCGACGGCAGGCCCGAGCTCGTGTTCCACACCGGCGGCGTGCTCGGCTACGCGGAGCCGGGGGCGAACCCGGCGGCCGACCGCTGGACGTTCCACCCCTGCTCGGAGCCGGAGAAGTGGGGCCAGTACCAGCACGGTCTCGGTGCCGGCGACGTCGATGGCGACGGCCGCACCGACCTCCTCATGCTCGGCGGCTGGTGGGGGCAGCCGGCGGACCGCGCGGGCCCGTGGGCGAAGCATCCGCAGGACTTCGGCACGCAGGGGGGCGCGCAGATGCACGTCTCCGACGTCGATGGCGACGGCGACGGCGACGTGATCACGAGCCTCGCCGGCCACGGCTACGGCCTCTCGTGGTACGAGCAGGTGGGGCGCGACGGGCGGATCGAGTTCGTCGAGCGTCCGATCCTGCCGGCAAAGGCCGAGGAGTCGCTCAACGGCGTGCAGTTCTCGCAGGTCCACGCCGTGGCGGTCGCCGACATCGACGGCGACGGTGCGAAGGACATCGTCACGGGCAAACGCTGGTGGGCCCACGGGCCGAAGGGGGATCCGGACCCGCAGGGCACGCCGGTTCTGTATTGGTTCCGCCTCATCCGCACCCCCGCCCCGGACGGCGGCCCGGCCACCGTCTCCTGGGAGCCGCACCGGATCGACGACGCCACGGGCGTGGGCACGCAGATCGCGGTCGGCGACCTCAACGCCGACGGCCGGCCCGACGTGGTCGTGGGCAACAAGCGCGGCGGCGCCGTGTTCCTGCAGGAAACGCGGCCGAAATGAGCGCCGGGCCCCCATGGGGCCGCATGCCGCCTGATTTTTCGGCCTCTTTTCGTCGTGTATGTTTGAGGGTCTGCGCGCCCGCCCCACCGAAGGAGCCCTCGCCGATGGCCACCGCCGCCCGCCCCTCGAAAGCCTCCGACGCCTTCGTGTCCGGGGCCGACGTGGTCGTCGAGTCGCTCATCCGCCACGGCGTGGAGGTGATCTTCGCCTACCCCGGCGGGGCGAGCATGCCGCTCCACCAGTCGCTCACCCGCGCCAAGGACCGGCTTCGCACGATCCTCCCCCGGCACGAGCAGGGGGGCGCCTTCGCCGCCCAGGGCTACGCCCGGACCACCGGCCGCCCGGGCGTGTGCATGGGCACGAGCGGCCCCGGCGCGCTCAACCTCGTCACCGCCATCGCCGACGCCAAACTCGACAGCATCCCGCTCGTCGTGCTCACCGGGCAGGTCGGCACGAGCGTCATCGGCACCGATGCGTTCCAGGAGACGCCGATGGTGGAGGTGTGCCGCGGGATCACGAAGCACCACTACCTCGTGACCGACGCCGCCGACATCGCCCGCGTGATGAAGGAGGCCTTCCACATCGCCACGACGGGCCGGCCGGGGCCGGTGCTCGTCGATCTGCCGAAGAACATCCAGCTCGCGCAGATCGTGCCCGACTACGACGCGCCGATGAACCTGCCGGGCTATCGCCCCGAGTCGCGGAAGACTGCCCCGGCCGAGCAGATCTCGCAGGTGGCCGCCGCGATCAGGCGCGCCAAGCAGCCGGTGATCTACGCCGGCGGCGGCGTGATCGCCGCCGATGCCGCCGAGGAACTGCGGGCGCTCGCACGCAAGACCGGCATCCCCGTGACGATGACCCTCATGGGCCTCGGCGCCTTCCCGGGCGACGACCCGCTCTCGCTCGACATGCTGGGCATGCACGGCAGCGTCTACGCCAACCAGGCGGTGGACGAGGCCGACCTGCTGCTCGCCATCGGTGTGCGGTTCGACGACCGCGTGACGGGCAAGGTGGAGGCCTTCGCCCGCCACGGGTTCATCGTCCACATCGACATCGACCCCTCCGAGATCAACAAGAACAAGCTCGTCCACGTGCCCATCGTGGCCGACGTGAAGGCGGCGCTCGGCCAGCTGAACGCGGTCGTCGAGCCGCCGGCCGCCGACCTCGCCCCGTGGCACGCCCGGATCGCCGAGTGGAAGCAGGAGGACCCGTTCGCCTTCGACCGCTCGTATCCCGGCATCCTCGCCCAGGAGGCGATCCACGAGCTCTCGAAGCTCACGGCGCGGCGCGACGCGGTGATCGCGGTGGGCGTGGGGCAGCACCAGATGTGGGCCGCGCAGTTCTACACCTTCCGTCGGCCGCGGACCTGGCTCTCGTCGAGCGGCCTGGGCACGATGGGCTTCGGCCTGCCGGCGGCGATGGGGGCGAAGGTGGCCCGGCCCGATGCCCTCGTCGTCGACATCGACGGCGACGGCAGCATCCTCATGAACATCCAGGAGATGGCGACCTGCAGGACCGAGAACATCCCGGTCAAGGTGCTGCTCCTCAACAACCAGCACCTCGGCATGGTGGTGCAGTGGGAGGATCGGTTCTTCAAGGGCAACCGGGCCCACACCTACCTGGGCCCGGTGGATCACCCCGAGGCCTGCGGCCAGGGCGACGGCATCTCCCCCAGCGACCGCTATCCCGACTTCGTGGCGATCGCCAAGGGCTTCGGCTGGCAGGCCGAGACGATCCGCGAGAAGCAGGATCTCGTGCCGGCCCTCACGCGGCTCGTCGATGCCCCCGGCCCGGCGATCCTCGACGTGCAGGTGCCCTACCAGGAGCACGTGCTGCCGATGATCCCGTCCGGCATGACGGTGCAGGACCTGATCCGCAAGTAGCCCGCCGCGGAGCGGTGCCGTGGCGGCCGTCAGCGGTCGCCGAACGGGATGCCGTCGGCGGGCGGTTCCGCCGGGGCGGCGTCCGGTGCGGCCCGTCCCGGACCGGCGGCGTCGGGCGGAGCGGCGGTCGGCGGTTCCGCCGCCCTAGCGATCGCCGCTCGCGCCTCCGCGAGCGAATCGGTGCCGGGCTGAGCGTCGAGGGACTTGGCGCCGGATCGCATGGCGGCCGCCAGCGCGGTGACGGCGGGAGCCGTCGCGCCGGCGACCCTGGCCAGCCCGCTCTCGCCGTCGGCTGCCGCGAGGGCGTCCGCCAGCGTCGCCAGCCGCCAGGCGTCGCGACGATACCGCTGGCTGCCGCCCGGCGTCGCGTCCACCGCCATCTCCGCCCCGAATTGGGGCGGCGCCTGCTGCGGCGGCTGGTCGGGGCGGCCCGACAGGCGGGTCACCGTCGCACGGCGGTCGTCCTCGGCCTGCGTCGCCGCGAGCGCCGCGGCCGCGACTGCGCGGATCGCCGCGACGGCCGCCGCCACGTCGGTGTCGCCGGGCGCCTTCACGGTCCGGCCGACGGCCAGCGCGGCGCGGATGCGGACGTCGATGGACCGGCGCTCGTCGTCGAGCACCCGCGCCGCCGCGGCCGCCGTTCCCGCCGGCGCCGCCGCGCCCATCCGGGCGAGCATGGCGAACGCACGGGACGTCAGCCAGTCGGCGGCCACCGGATCGACACCGCCGAGCGGCTCGCCGACGAGTTTCACGAGCGCCGGCCCGACGTCGGCCGATCGGGCCACGGCGTCCGCGTCCACGTGGCGGGCGAGGCCGGCGGCCGCGGCGATCCGCACCGCCGCGGGAAGGTTCGCGTCGCCGGCCACGGCCACGAGCTCGGCCACGGCCGGGGTCCACGGCTTCCGGCCGGGGCCGTTGAGTTCCCCCACCAGGAGCGCGGCGTTGAGCCGCACGACCGGGTCGGCGTTCCCGTCGCGGGCAACGGCGACCATGAACCCGGCCACCGTCTGCGTCGCCATGGCGGCCGCCTTCTGCTCGCCGCCTTCGCCGCCCGCTTCGCCGCACAGCACCTCCCGGATGCGGCGCCGCACACGGTCGATCGTGGCCCGGTTCTTCGGCAGCGCCAGCTGGGGCAGCGCGGTGTTCACGAGAAAGGTCCGGGACGCGTCGTCGAACAGCCCCTCCTTGAGCTTGGCCTTGTAGTCGATCATCTCCTGGGCCGGCTCGAGCGACCGCCAATCGTCGATGGTCGTCGGCGCCGGGGCGTCCTGGCCGCTGGCCGCGGTGGCCGTGAGGAGCGCCACGAGGAGGGCGGCCGCCGGCCGCGCGAACCGTCTCCGGCCGTTCATAGCCTGCCTCCGGGACGCGGCGGCTCGACGGGCAACTCGCCCCGGCCCGCGTCGGGGGGCAGCGGGCCCTTCGCGTCCGACTTCGTGGACCGCGGTGGCAGCGTCGCGAGGTTCGCCTCGACGAGCCGCTCCGAGCCATCCACCGACGCGAACTCGAACGAGCCGTCCGGCCGGAGGCAGAGCACCTCGAACGGCTCGGGGATGCCCGGGGCGGGCTTGCCCTTCTCCGCGGCGTCGCGACGCTCCTCCTGCCGGCCCCGGGCATCGACGAGCAGCCGCCGCGTGACGATCTTCTCGCCGCGGGCGCGGTCGCGCTGGTTCTTGCCGTTGTACCGCTCGTCCACGTCCACGACGGCGCCCGGGTCGGCCACGAGCGCCCGGAGGGCGAACCCGCCGGTCTGGGTGCTGGGGCCGAGGACGAGCACCTCGACCGTGCCGCTGCCGGTCCGGATCTTGAGTTCCTTCAGGTCCTCGGGCCGCAGCGTGCCGACGAGGACGCGGGTCGGATCGGGCACGGTGGCGTCGGACGAGGCCGCGCTGTCGGCCGACACGAGCGTCTTGTCGATCGCGAAGGAGGGATCGGTGAGGTGCGGCCGCATCCGCTCCGGTGACTTGTCCCAGTTGGGGTTCCAGACCTTCAGCCGCACGCGGTAGCGGTAGGTGACGCCCGGGGCGACGTCGGTGTCCACGTACCGGAACAGCCGGTACTCCGGCAGCTCGGCCGTGGCGGCGACGGCCGCGGGTTCCGGCATCCGCTCCTCAGGCGCCTCGAAGCCGGGGCCCTCGCGGCCCGGACCGGCGTCGGCGGGCTCGACGGGGGCCGCCTGCTCGCGCTGCTGCGTTTCCGCGGCCCGCTTCGCGAGCAGCCGTTCCACGAGCCAGGGGTGCATGTCCGCCAGGTCCCAGTCGCCGACGAGCCGCTGCGGCAGCGGCGAGCAGAACGGCAGCGGGGTCGTCTGCCGCGACCGGGCGTCCTCGGTGGGGCCCATCAGGAACTCGGGATCGAGCGGCACCGCGGCCGCGGCGGCTGCGCCCCACTCCGCCGCCCGCTTCGCGACGACGGCCGGCAGGTCGATCTTCTTCCAGGTTTCCTTGCCGTCCGGTCCGACCGTGGTCCGCTCGATCTCGAAGTCGCTCCACAGCGGCGAATCCCGCTTCGGGTCGCGGTAGCCGCACGACTCGAAGCGGCTCCGATACTCCTGCTGCTGCTTCCGCACCGGGATCAGTCCGGTGACGATCACGTAGGGCACGATGCGGCCGTTCTCGACGATGCCGCCGGGCTGGCCTGCGGCACCGGCCGGCAGCGGCGCCATCTCCGGTGGCGGCAGGGCGCCACCGCGCGGGGGCCGTCCTCCGGCCTCGGGCTTTTTCACGGACGCCGCCGGCTGGGCGGGGACCGCCGCGGCCGGCGGCGCCACGACCGGGAGCACGGCGAGGCCCGCGACGGCACGGAGATCCTCGAGCGGAAGCACGTCCGGCCGGCCCCGCTTGGCGGCCTCGTCGAACAGCGGGCGGTCGAGCACGACGACCGCGGGCTGGGGATTGATCACGAGCGCCGCCGACGCCGTTCCCGTCCACCACGGCACGAGCGGCGTCCGCCAGGGATCGATCAGCGAGGCCAGCGGCTCCCGCTTCGACAGCTGGTCGGCCGGCGCCTGGGCCTCGCGGTCGATGTGCCCGCGGGCCTGGGTGACGACGCGGTTCACGGCCTCGGGAGTTTGCGCGTCGGTCACCGACAGCGACCGCACCGCGGTCACGCCCCCCCAGATCAGCAGCGCCGCGACGAGCGCCACGCAGGCCGCGACGATCTTCTCGCAGTGCCGCAACAGCAGGTCGCCGGCCGAGCCGAGGTCGATGCTGGGTGCCTTCATGGCGTGGCCTCCGGCGCGGCCGCGGTCGGCGGCCGCGTGGCCAGGGCGACCGAGCCGCGGATCTCGACGAGGACGTCGTTCGGGCGACGGGTCGTCGGCGCCGCGCCGGGACCGGTCGGCAGTTCCCTCATTCCGGGGACGGCGCCGGCCCCGCCGCCATCACCGCCGCCGGCTCCCGGGTTGACCCGCACCTGCCGGACGTCGATGGGGATCGACGACGCGGCGAGGGTGGTCAGCAGCCGGTCGATCTGCCGCTGATCCACGACCACCCGCAGCACGAACGGCATGAGGTGCACCATCTGCATGTCGGGGGCGGCGGCCAGGTCGGCGGCAGAGAGCGGCCTGCCCGCCAGATCGACGTAGACCCAGCCGCGGTAGGCGTCCTCGCCGGAGGTGGCGGGCTGCTCGCCCGGCGCCGTCTGGAACTCCGGTCGCGGTTCGGCCGGGCCGCCCCCGGTGAACCGCGGATTCCAGGGCGTCTGCGCCACGCCGCCCGCGCCCGGTCCGGGGCCGGGTGGCAGTTCCATCATGCCCGGCAGCCTGCCTTCCGGCGCTCCCTCGGCGGCCTTCGGGAGCAGGATCCGCTGCTGGGCCTGCGCGGGATCCGCGTTCGCCGGGAATCCCACCGAGAGTTCGTCCACCAGCGTGAGCGCCGAGTCGTGCGCGCCGGTGGCGCCCTTCACGAAGCCCGCCAACAGATCGCAGAACAGACCGTAGACCCAGAGTTCCTCCTGCGCGAGGACCACCTGCGTGGTGTTGGGCACCCGGGTCCAGACGAACGAGTCGTAGAGCCGCTTCTGGCTCGCCGCGCTCCACGCCAGGGGCGGCGCGAGCGCCGCCGTCGCGGGACGCGAGAGGTTCGTGAGCGTGCCGTCGCGGGGCTGTTCGGCCATCGCGTCCTCCACCCCCATCCGCTTCGGGAGCGCGCGGACGAGCCGCGGCGCCACGTTCTGGTAGCGAACGAGCGAGGTGCGGTCGAGCTTCCCGCCGGGCTTGAGCTTCACGACGTCGTCGAGGAACGCGTCGCCCAGTTCGGCGGGCCAGACGCGGAAGCCGGTCTGGCCGTGCCAGAACCGCCGCCCCTCGTCGAGCGTCTCGCGTCTCACCGACTCGGCGTCGGAGTCGATCGCGACCCGCCAGCCCTCGTTGGGGTGGGGCTGCACGGCCGTGACGGCCCGCGCCTGCCCGACCTTCGACTCGATCTGCCGCCGCTGTGCGGCGATGCGGGCCCGCAGGTCCGCGCTCCCCACGAACAGCAGCGGCACCAGGACCAGCGGCACCAGGGCCGCGAGGATCCAGAAGTGGTGCTTCGCGGCGGCGGCGAGCGCCGGGCGCAGCTGGTCGGGGACGGCGATGCCTGCCATGGGTGCGTCGGGCTCCGTTCAGGGCGCCGCGGGGGGCGGGTCGGCCGGCGGCGGCGGGCGGAGGTCGACGCCCGGCCGCCAGCAGAACTGCACGATGAAATCGTACCGCTTGAGGTCGACCGCGCCGGCATCCGCGGCCGGGCCGCCGGGCAGCGGGCCCGGAAGGGCGCCTGGCACCCCCTCGAACCGCGTCGCGGCCGGGTCCGACGACTGCCCCACCCGCACCTTCCGCACCGGCTCCGACTTGACGATGACCGGGAACCCGATGCCGAGCGCGCCGACGGGCACGCTGGCCGCCGCACCGTCGGGGCCGGCCGCCCTCGGCACACCGTCCCCCCGGCCGTCGAGGCCCTGGATCAGCGTGGATCGCACGAACTGCTCGTCCTGCTGCGCCCCGTGGCGGTCTTCGTTGTGGAAGTGGTGGCCCGCGACCTGGATCACCCAGCCGGGGCCCGTCGGACCCGCGGCGCCGCCGGCCGTCGCGTCACCACCGGCCGGCGCGGCGGTTGTCGCGGCCGGGTCGGCCGCCGCCGCCGGCGTGGCGGCTGCCCCGCCCTTGCCGGCGCCGTGCGTCGTCTCCCACATCGGCTTCACCGCGGCGAACCAGGTCGCCAGGTCGGGGAAGAACTGGCAGTCGATGGAGTCGATGTGCAGCTCCCGGCGGTCGGGGATCTCCGGGGCGTCGAGCGCGTCGCCGGGCAGGCAGGCCTCGAGGGCGCGGAGCATCTCGAGCGCCTGGAAGCGCCGGTCGTAGACCGTGGCGAACGTCTGCCGCAGCGCCATGGCGCCGTCCCGCTTCTGCTTGGCGTCGGCGACCTCGGCGGTCACCTTCTGCGACCGCGCGCGGACGTCGTCGCTCGCCTTGAAGGCGGACGTGAAGCGGTCCCCCGCGTAGGTCTTCCAGGCCAGGAACACGCCGCTGAAGTTGATGAGGGCGGCGGCGACCAGCCCCACGAGGGCCCCCACCGCCCACGGCCGCTTCTCGTTGATCAGCCGGTCGCGGATGATCTCGCGCGGCATGACGTTGGTCGCCAGGCTCGCGCCGCCCGCGCCCTGCAGCGCCAGGCCGTAGGCCGTGCCGAAGCCCAGGCGGTTCTCGCGGAAGGCCGGCGTGCCGACCGCCGGGCCCTCGAGGTTGGCGAACGAGTCGAGCTTCTGGACGTCGATCTGCAGCTGCTTGGCCACGTAATCGGCCAGGCCCCGCAGCCGCGCCGCGTTGCCGAGCAGCACCACCCGCGAGATCGTCGCGGAGCGGTCCTGGTTGGTGAAGTAGTTCAGCGACCGTTGCAGCTCGGAGGTGAACTCGTTGAACACCGGCCGCATGGCCGTGTACAGCGCCCGCGTGTCGTCGGCCCGCCCGGGGTTCCGCTTGAGGTGCTCGGCCTTGGCGAACGTGAGCTGCATGTCCTTCACGAGCGCCTTCGTGAAGGTGCTGCCGCCGATGGGCATGCTCCGCTGCTGGATCCGCAGGCCATTGGTCATCACCACGTCGGTCGTGTCCACGCCCATGGAGACGATGACGATGGCCGGCGGCTGCTTCTCCGGATCGACGGCCGCCGCCGGGGGCAGTTGGTCGAACATCGCCATGTTCGCCAGTGCCACGGGGGCGAGCTGGAGGATGTCCACCTCCACGCCCGCCTGCTGGAGCGGGGCGAGGGCCTTGAACACCTGGTCGCGCTTCATCGCGAAGATCGCGACCTCCGCGTCGAGGATGAAGCCCCCCTCCTCCACGCCCCCTGGCAGCCGCTGCCAGTCCCAGACGACCTGGTCGAGCGGGAACGGGATCTGCTGGCGGGCCTCGTAGCGGACGATGTCGGGGATCTTCTTGACCTCGAGTGGCGGCAGTTTGATGAACTTGGAGAGGCCCAGTTGGCCTGGCACGGCGAGGGCCACGCGGTCGCCCCGCAGTTCGTTGCGGCGGGTGAACTCCTCGAGCGACGTCCGGACGAGTTCCACCGCGTCGGCGTCCGGCTGCGAGAGCAGCATCGGGTACTCGACGTAGTCGTAGGCTTCGGCGACGAGCTTCCGCGGGTCGCCCGGGGAGAGGCGGCAGCGCAGCGCCTTCAGCGCGCTCTTGCCGATGTCGATGCCCCACGTGTACGGGCTGATGGCCATGCGGGCCCTGGATTCCGGAGGCGGGCTGGTTGCCGGAGGGGGGGGAGAAATCCTGCCTGGCGGCGGCTGCGGCCTCGCCCCCGGCCGCCGCGCCGCACGGACCGATGAAATCTACGAACGCTGCGGGAGGGGTGTCAAACGGCGCCGCCGATTCGCGCTGGTCCTTGAATTACACTTCCGGAATGCCCTCCGAGAGCCATCCCGCCGGCGCGTGCGCGCGGGCCGTCGTGTTCCTCCCCTGCCACACGCTCGACGACTTCCCGAACTGGCTGGAGGATCGCGAGGCCGCCGACCTGCTCGCCGCGTGGACGGCGGCCTGGCACCCGCGGCTGGTCGCGGCCTGCGGAACCCCGCGGTGGGCGAGCGTCGATCTCCCGCCGCCGCCCGGGCCGCTCGTGGGCATCGTGCCCGCCACGTGGGACGATCGCTTCGCGGCGCAGTTCGACGCCGGCGCGGCTGCCGACGCGCGGCTGGTGCGGGGGACGGGCGGCCGTGGGCCGCTCGCGGCCGCGGCGCTGGCCGCGGCGGGTGAGCCATTTCCGGGACCGTCCGCCGACGCGTGGGTGGCCGACTTCCAGGCGCTCGGCCTGGCGGTGCTCCTCGCCGAACTGCTCGCGCGGCGGATGCGGACGGAGGCCGGTCTGGAGGCGACGGGGTTCGACGCCGCCGCCACGGCGGCCGCGACGGCCGCCGTGGCGGGCCACGACGAGGCGGCCCGCCACGGGCTCGCGGAGTGCTTCCGCTGCCTCGAGGCGTCGCGGGCCCGCTACTATCCCGTCGATGCGTGGCTCGTGGATCTCGTCCTCCTGTCTCCTGCGACATCGTCCGCGACGCTCCACATGGAACTCGCGGCACCGGTTCCGATCGGCGTCGTGGCAGCCGGCCGTGACCTCGCGACGCTCGCGGCGCGAGAGCCGGAGGCGGCCGCGGCGCTCGCGGCGGCGATCGCCGCGGGACGGGCCTGCCCCTGCGGCGGGCCGCTCGCGGACCGGCCGCTCGACGCCTGCCTGCCCGAGGAGATCGCGGCCTCGCTCGTCGCCGGTGGAAACGCCTGGGTGAACGCCGTCGGCCGGCGGCCCGCGGTATTCGCGCGGCACGGCGGCGGGAGCTCGGCGATCCTGCCGGCGGCGCTCGCGGGCCTCGGGTACGAGGGGGCCGTGTGGGGCACGTTCGACGGGGCGCCGCTGCCGGATCCGGGGTCGGGCCGCATCCTCTGGGAGGGCTCGGGGGCCGCGACCATCGAGGCCCTCGCCAGGCCCCCGATCGACGCCCGCAGCGCCGCCGCGCTGCTGTCCTTCCCCGAGCGGCTCGGCGACGCGCTGGACCACGACCACGTGGCCGCCGTGACGTTCGCCCACCACGCCGGCACCGCCGGCGAGTGGCACGACCTGCTGCGGAGGATCGGCGGACGGAGCACGGTGCTCGGCACGTTCGTCGCGCCCGACGACCTGTTTCGCCGGACCGCCGGCGCGGCCACCACCGTGACGTTCGGTCCCGACGCGTTTCCGCCGACTCCCGTGCCGTCGGATGCGGCGGCGCTCGACGCCGCGGTGGAGGCGGCCGAGACCGGCGCGCGCGGGGCCGTCGCGCGGGCCGCGGAGCTGAAGCCGCTGGTCGCCGGAGCAGGAGGCCCAGCCGCGCCGTCGGCCCCGGCGCCGCGCGGCGTCGCCCGCGCCGTGGCGGGCTGGTGGGCAGGCGCGCGGCGCGACGACCCCGACCTCGTGCTCGAGGGGGACGCGATCCGCGTGGCCGTGCACCCCGAGACCGGCGGCATCCTGTCGGTGCGCCGTCCAGGGGCCGGGCCGAACCGGCTCTCGCAGCAGCTCGCCGTCCGCCGGCCCGGCGGCCACGGCCGCGCGCGGGCCGAGGCGATCGGGCGGGGCGTCACCGCCTCGGGCGCCGCCGGCCTCGTCAGTCGCGGCCGGCTCCTCGATCCCGACGGCCGCGAGGCCGGCACGTTCGTGCAGGGGCTCTCCATCGTGCCGGGCCTTCCGCTCGTGGCCCTCGACGTGGAGGTGACGATGCAGGGCCGCGAGGCCGGCCGGCTCGCCGACGATCACGTCGCCTGCCGCTTCGCCTGGCACGAGAACGAGGACGTCGAGGTCCGCCGCGGCGTCCACGGGCAGGCGGTCATCACGGAGCGGACCCGGTTCACGGCGCCGCACTTCGTGGAGATCGTCACCGCCGGGACGCGCGGCACCGCGGCCGACGCGGTGACGGTCCTCACGGGCGGGCTGCCGTGGCACGCGCGATCCACGCCGCACGTCCTCGACACGATCCTGGCGGGACCCGCGGGCACCACGCGGCGGCGGCTCGCCGTCGGCGTCGGTCTCGAGCGGCCCTGGGACGCGGCGCTCGAACTCGCCGCCGGCGCCACGCCCGGCTCGGGGCCGCGGCCGGGGCCGGCGAACGCCCGCGTGACCGTGCACGACGTCGAGGTCCGCGACGGCCGCGTGGCCCGCGCGCGGATCGGGCTGCTCGAGAGCGCGGGCGACGCGGGACGGGTGCGGGTCGAGTGGGCCCGCGACGTCGTGTCGGCCTCGCCCCGCGAGCTCGACGGCCGACCCCGCGCCGGGGCCGAGGTTGCGATCGAGGGCCGGGCGGTCGTAGTGTTTCTGCGGGCCCGGGAGTGGCTCCTCGTGGACCTGGAATTCGGCGCATGATCGTCACGCTCGACGGGCCTGCCGGCGCGGGCAAGAGCACGGCGGCCCGGGCGCTCGCGGCCCGCCTGGGCTGGTGTTACATGGATACCGGCGCCATGTATCGCGCCGTGGCCCTCACGGCGCTCGAGCGCGGCGTGCCCCTCGACGACGCCGTGCTCGTCGCGGAACTCGCCGAGCGGCTCGTGATCGAGTTCCGCGACGGCCGCGTGCTCGCCGACGGTCGCGACGTCTCGACGGAGATCCGCACGGGCCGCATCACCGCGGCGACGCGGCCCGTCGCCGACGCGCCGCCGGTGCGCGAGGCGCTCAAGCGGGTGCAGCGGCGGATGGCGGTGGGGCTCGACGTCGTCACCGAGGGCCGCGACCAGGGCTCCGAGGTGTTTCCCGACGCCGAGGTGAAGGTGTTCCTCACGGCCGCGGCGGACGTGCGGGCACGCCGCCGGCACGCGGAGGAGGTGGCGGGCGGCCGCGACGAGTCGCTCGACGCCGTCGCCCGCGAGCAGGCGCGGCGCGACGAGGGCGACCGCTCGCGGCCCGTCGGGGCGCTCAAGGCCGCCCCCGATGCCGTCGTGCTCGAGACGGACGGGCTCTCGCCCGAGCAGGTGGTCGAGCGGCTCGTGGCGCTCGTGCGGGCCCGCGGCGGCGCCGGCGGGGGAAGGCCATGACCGGCGGCACCGGCGGGGCGGCCGCCCGGACCGTGCCGGCCGGCGGCCACACGGCCTTCGGCCGGGCCCTGTATGTCGTGCTGTGGATTCTCAGTCGCACGCTCGGCGTCTCGTTGTTCGGCGTCCGGGCCCGCTTCGCCGAGAAGCTTCCGGCCCGCGGCGGGCTGCTCGTGATCTCGAGTCACCAGAGCCACCTGGACCCGCTGCTGCTCGGCCTCGCCACCGACCGGCGGCTGTCGAGCATGGCCCGCAGCACGCTCTACCGCTTCAAGCCCTTCGGCTTCGTGATCACGGCCCTCGACGCGGTGCCGATCGACCGCGAGGCGTCGGCGCTCGCCGGCATGAAGAAGGTCATCGAGCGGCTCAGGCAGGGCGCGGCGGTGATCCTGTTTCCCGAGGGGACGCGGACCGGCGACGGGCGGCTCGGCGACATCAAGGGGGGCTTCTCCATCATCGCCCGGCGTGCCGGCGTGCCGATCGTGCCCGTCGCGATCGTCGGAGCCTACGAGTGCTGGCCGCGGACCCGGCGGTTTCCGCGGCCCGGTCGCGTCCGCCTCGAGTTCGGCCGAGTGATCACGCCCGCCGAGGTGGCGCGGCTCGACGACGCGGCGCTCACGGCCGAGGTCGCGGCGCGGCTGCGGGAACTCGACGCCGCCGCCCGTGCCGCCCGCGCGGGCCTGCCGTTCACGGCGCCGCCGGTGCCGTCGGCGGCTCCTGGGTCTGCCGCGCGCGCCTGAACGGATCGACCGTGCCGCCGCCCGGCCCCGGCGCATCATCGTTGCCGAAGGATACCTGGACGTTCTCGATGATGGTACCGGAGCCGACGCCGCCCATCGTAAGGCCGTTGATCTCGGAGCCGGGCTCGGCGGCGATGCCGGCGA
>JBJTPA010000185.1:0-9117 GCA_046074885.1 Planctomycetaceae bacterium | reverse complement strand
CGCGGCCTTGCGGTAGGGCAGGTCGCGGACCCGGCGGAAGAACTCGTCCGCCCGCTCGATCGTGTCGGCTTCGAAGAGCCACTCGCCCTCGCGCGGGCCTTCCGCCATGCGCACCAGCGCGATCTCCGTGTGAGGCAGCCGCCAGCGATTCAGCTTCTCGCGCTCGACCGCGTCGGCGTCGGGGATCTCCGCGTCGGGAGGCAGTTCGATCCGGTCGAGCACCTCCTTGAGGCAGACGGAGGCCTCGCGGCCCTTCGACTCCATCAGCGACGGCGCCACCTCGTGGAGGTCGAGGCAGCTCACGACGCCGGCCGCCATCCTGCGGAGCCGCTGGGCGTAGGCCGCGGAATGCTCCCGGTGCTTGAGCGCGTTGAAGACCGCGTCGGAACGGTCGAGGAAACTCCGCAGGGCCGTGCGGGGACTGGAGAGATCGGCCGGCTCGAGCGGATGGCGGTCGCCGGGTTGCTCGGCCCGGGCGCCGGCTCCGAGGAGGGCGAGCACGACGACGGCCAGGCAGCGGACGGCCGGGCAGCGGACGGACGGGCGGGGCAGGGGCATGGCGGGTCTCGCTCGAACGACGGCAGCGTCCGGCGAATACCAACCCCCGCGGGCCGGCGTCAACGGAAATGCGGGCGGGCGCGGCGGTCTGCGGCGACGGGGCTGGTCAGGCGCGGTAGGCGTCGCGGGAGACGTCGGGCTTCACGCCCTCCGGCGTCTCGTCGCTCGCGATGTCGAACCACTCGGGCTGGAAATCAATGCGGGCCCGCGTCGCGGGGTTCGCCAGCGCGATGTTGCTGACGAGCGCGATCACGGCGTCGGCGATGGCCACCTCCGGCTTGCAGCGCGGCTGGTTGGCGGGATCCGGGTTGCGGATGCACCAGGCCCAGTGCTCCATCTCCTCGGTGTAGCCGCGCGACGGCGGGCCGCCCGCCGCGCCCCCCTTGCCGCCGGCGGCGGAGCCGCCGGCCCCGCTCTCGGTCGTGTCGAGCGTGGGGGCGCCGTCCTTGCCCTTCGCGACGGTCACGCGGGTGTCCTTTGCCGCGTCCTTGTAGAGCATCACGTCCTGCTCGCGCTCGAGGATGAGCGTGCCCTTCGTGCCCATGACGACCTCGCCGTAGTCGCCGAACCCGTTGCCGTTGATCGACGAGTAGGTGACCACGATCTTCTTGTTCGGGTCGGCAACGCCCCCCTGGTCGTCGTGGTAGCCCGGGGCGGGATACTCGTACATGCAGTAGACGTGGTCGTCGATCTCCCGGTCGGCCGGGAAGATGCTGCGATTGCCCACGGCCGTCACCGTGAGCGGCTTCACCTTCTTCCCGGGCCCGTGCATCGCCGACACGAAGATGCCGGCGGCATCGAGCTGGTGGCTGCCCAACTCGGCCATCAGGCCGCCGCCGGTTCGGTTCCAGAGCCGCCAGCGGATGAGCTCCTCGAGCGGCGGCCGGGGCGACCCGTCGGGCAGCGCCCCCTGTTCATAGCCGTACTTCGCCGCATCGACGACCTTGTCGGAGATCTGGGCCTCGAGCTGGGCGATCCGCTTCACGAGCGCGTCCACGTCGGCGGGCTTCGCGCTCGCCAGGTCCTTCTGCCAGCCGGCGAGCTGCTTGGCCAGCTTCTCGTCGTCGGGCATGGGCGGCTTCCAGGAGTCCTTGCCCGGCAGGTTGCCGCGGTGCCACTGGGCGCGGAGCGAGTGGAGGTCGCCGATGAGCCTCGCGGTGCCGATCGTGTGGACGGCGTCGTCGTAGAGGATGCTGTAGTGCCGCTGGTGGCCGGTGGCCAGGATCCTGCCGGTCTCCCGGGCCACGCGGCCCATCTCCTTGCACTCGTGGACGCTGTGGCCCATGAGCTTCTCGGTGAGCACGTGCTTGCCGGCCCGCATCGCCTTGATCGCCGCCGGGGCGTGGAGGTGGAGCGGCAGGGCGATGACCACGGCCTCGACGTTGGGATCGGCGAGCAGGTCCTCGTAGGCGCCGTAGACCTTCACCTTCTCCCGGGCGGCGTCCTCCGTGGACCACTTGTACTTCGCCATCAGGCCGGGACGGGCCGCGTTGGCGCTCGCGCTCGACACGTCGCCGTGGAAGGCGCGAAACACGTTGTAGGGGCGGATGTCGGCGATCGCGACGACGTTGAGGTACTCCGGATTGTGGGCGCCGAGGAGCACGCTCCCCTCGTCGCCCGTGCCCAGGAAGCCGACGCGGAGCGGGTCGCCCACGCTCCGGCCGTAGCCGAAGTAGAAGGACCCGAGGCCGGCCCCGATGCCCACGCCCGCGGCCGCCGCCCCGGCGAGGAAGTCGCGCCGGGTGATCGCCACCGCGTCGGCGAAGTTCTCCTTGCCGATCTGCTTCTGGGACTCGGTCAGGTTCATCGCGTCACCTCGCGCACGTTCCGGGACTTCCGCCGGACGAGCGCCGGCAGACGGGACACCACCGCGTCAGGAAATGATCGAGCCCGCTCCAGCCGCCCACGGGCAGGGCGGCGATCGCCAGGAGCGCGGCCAGCTCCACCCACTGGTCGTAGGTGGCCCGGGCGCCGGGCACCCAGAAGGGCTGCGAGGCGATCACGGTCGACAGGAAGATCGCCGCGCCCATGGCGTTGAACTTCACGAACAGGCCGACGAGCAGGCAGGTGCCGATCGTGACGAGCGACCAGCTCACGAACCGGTCGGCCCTCCACAGCGCCGTCGGCCGCTCGGCCCCGGCGGCCTTCCGCCTGGCCTCGGACGAGCCGAGCGCCGCGTCCCAGTCGGCGACGAGCTTGCGGCCGATCGCGGTCGCGTCGGCCATCCAGCCGGAGGCCTGCCCGGCGAGCTCGGCCCGCTTCTTCGCCACCCGATCCCGCTCGAACGGGATGTCGGCGGCGCCCGGCCGGCGCTCCATCGCGGCGAGCCGCTCCGTCTGCCGCCGGTGCTCGGCGAGGTCGTCGGCGATGCCGGCGAGATGGTCGCGAAGCTCGTCGGCCGCGGCGGCGAGCCGTTCCTCGGCCGCAGTGCGGCCGGCGGCGTCGAGCGGCGCGAGTTTCTGACGGCGGTCGAGCAGCCGCCGCCACTCCTCGACGACGCTCGCCTGCCAGGCCGCGGCGGCCTCGGCGGCGGGGCGGCCGTCGACGCGGCCCAGCGTGCCGGCCCAGTCTCCGGTCTGGGGCAGCATGCCGCGATACGACTCGGCGAGCGGCCCGACCGCGGCCCGCCGGAAGCCCGCGCTCGACCACGATGGGTCGCGCAGGTGCGAGAGCCCCTCGAGGAAGAAGTGGAGCCCGAGCACGATCCGCAGGAACGTCAGCGCGGCGACGGTGATGATCGGGAGTCGCATCGGGGAGGAGGCGGGGAGGGCGGGGGAGGCTCGCAGCCGCCTCTCAATTGAATCCGAATCGGCCGCCATGGCAATCGCGCCCGGGCCGCCCGCCGGAAGCCCGCGGAGTTCCGCTTGCGTTCTCCCGGTTCCGGCTGCGAAAACCGCGGCCATGCGGATCGTCCTCTGTTACCCGGTCGAGTCGAAGCACGTCGCCCAGATCCAGCGGGTCGCCCCGGACGCGGAGATCGTCGATGCGGGCCAGGAGCGAGTCGCCGCGGAACTGCCCGCAGCCGACGTCTTCTGCGGCCATCCCAAGGTCCCGGTGCCGTGGGACGAGATCGTCGCCCGCGGACAACTGCGGTGGATCCAGTCGTCGGCCGCCGGCCTCGACCACTGCCTCGTGCCCTCCGTCGTCGAGTCGCCGATCGTGGTCACGAGCGCGTCGGGGGTGCTCGCCGACCAGGTGGCCGAGCACGCGATCGCCCTGGCCACCGCCTGCACGCGGCGGATCCCGCTGTTCCTCGCGCAGCAGGCCCGGCGCGAGTTCGTCCGCCGGCCCACCCGCGACCTCACCGGCGCGACCGTCGGAATCGTGGGTCTCGGAGGCAACGGCCGGCGGCTCGTCGAGGTGCTCGCACCCTGGAAGGTGCGGATCCTCGCCACCGACTGGTTCCCGGTGCGGAAGCCGCCCGCGGTCGAGTTCCTCGGGGGGCCGGACTCGCTCGACGACCTCCTGCCGCGGATCGACGTGCTCTTCCTCTGCCCGCCGCTCACCGACCGCACGCGGAACATGATCGACGCCGCGGCCCTCGCCCGCATGAAGCGCGGCGCGATCCTCGTCAACGTCGGCCGCGGTCCGCTCGTGGACGAGCACGCCCTCGCCGCCGCGCTCGCGAGCGGCCAGCTCGACTCGGCCGGCCTCGACGTCACCCCCGACGAGCCGCCGGCCCCGGACAGCCCGCTGTGGACGGCGCCCAATCTCGTGATCACGCCGCACGTGGGGGGGCAGGCCGCCGGCCGGATCGATGCGATGACCGACTTCTTCTGCGATAATCTCCGCCGTCGGCTCTCCGGCCGGCCGCTCCGCAACCTCGTGGACAAGCGGCTGGGGTTCCCGGAGCCGCCGGACGACGACCAGGCCCAGCCGCCGCGATGAGCACCACGATCATCCACCACGACCCGCCGACCATCTCCGCCGCCGGGGACGCCGGGAGCGTCTGCCCGGAAGAGCTGCTCTCCCGCTACGGCGAGATCCTCGTCGCGCAGCGGCTCAACTGGACCGTCTACCACACGCTCACGCGGCGGCTCGGGTCCGGCGGCCAGGGCGTGGTCTACCTCACCGACCGCCGGGGCACCGACAACTTCACGCTTCCCGTGGCCCTCAAGGTGTTCTCGCCCGAGCGGTTCGAGTCGGAGGACGCCTACGCCGAGGCGATGAACCGCATCGCCTCGGTCGCGGCCCGCGTGGCCCAGATCCAGCAGGACAACCTGCTCGACGTGCACAACTTCGTCGAGCAGCGCCGCATCCGCATCATGGAGACGGAGTGGATCGACGGCTTCGACCTGTCGCGGCTCCTGGCGCCGGAGATCCTGGAGCAGACCCGCGCCCGGGTCGGTGACGCCCGCTGGACCTACCTCAACAACGTGATCGTGACGGCGGGCCCGCGGCAGTCGCGGCTCAAGCCGGGACCCGCGATCGCGATCGTCCGCGAGTGCCTCGCGGCGCTCGCCGCGCTCCACCGCGAGGGGATCGTGCACGGCGACGTGAAGGCCTCCAACATCATGGTCAAGCGGACCGGCAACGCGAAGATCATCGACATCGGCTCGGCGCACGCCATCGACGAGCCGCCCCCGACCCGCACGTGCACGCCCGCCTACGCGGCCCCCGAAGTGCTCGAGGGCCGCGGCAACTCCCCCCGCTCCGACCTCGCCAGCCTCGGCTACGTGCTCGTGGAGATGCTCTCGGGCCAGCCGCCGTTCGCCGGCCTCACCTCGCTCGCCGACCTGCTCGAGGCCAAGCGGTCGCTCGTGAACCGGCTGCCGCAGCTCCTGCCGGCCGACGTGACCTGCAACCAGCTGCTCATGGACTTCTGCCGCGGCCTCATCGCCCCCGACCCCGCAAAGCGGTTCCAGGGGGCCGAGGACGCCGACCTCGAGAAGGGGGGCGCCGCCGCCTTCCACCGCCAGCTCATCGTGGGCGGCCTCGCGAGCGAGTACGAGAACGAACTGCGCGCGTGGCTGGAAGAGCTTGAATAACCGCTCTCCCTCTCCCCCAGGGAGAGGGCCGGGGTGAGGGTGCTTCGGCTGCCGACCGTAAAGCCCCTGCACCCTCACCCGGCCTTCGGCCACCCTCTCACAAAGGGAGAGGGGTGAAGAGTGCGAATCGCCCAGCCCGAGGCCGGGTCGTCACTGTCTGGCTGACGGCACCGGGAGGATGATCGGGGCGTCCTCGGCGAACGTGGCCTCACCGGCGCGGCCGTCGAGCGTGTAGCGGATCACCAGCTTCTTCGGCTCGCCCGGCGCGGGGTCGCCGCCGAAGCTCGCGTTGTAGGCGGGCGCGCCGAGGGCGATGACGGGCACGCCGGCCACCCGCTTCCGCACCATCTCGGTGACGTCCTTCTGCTTGTCCTTCGAGCCGTAGGTGGCCTGCACGATCTCGACCTTCGCCTGCTGCAGGCCGAGCTTCCCGGCGAGGTCCCACGCCTCCGGCGACGGCTGCCCCATTTTCTGGAGGATCGCCGCGGCGGTGGCCCGGGCGTCGTCGCGCAAATCGTCGGTGGCGGCATCGGCCGCCAGCCGCAGCCCGTCGGCCGTGGGCACGAGCCGGAGCGCCTCGAGCACCTGCCGGCGGTCGTCGGCGCCGCGGGCGAGGCCGAGGGCCTCGCGGCACATCGCCAGGCGGCCGGCCTCGTCCTTGACGAGCTGCCGCGCCACCCGCAGGTAGCCGCGGAAGGCGCGGGTGCGGAACTTGCCGTCGGGCAGCGACTTCGCCAGCGTCACGAGCTGCTCGGCCGCGTCGGGCGTCATCCAGGTCCCGAGCAGCCGCGTGCCCGCGTCCTGGAGCGCCGGATCGGAGCCGCCCGCCGCCGCGGCCACCGCGGCGAGCGCCCGCGGCCCGCCCATCTCGCCGAGGATGTCGAGCACGGCGACCCGGGAGACGTCGTCGCCGGCCGTCAGCGACCTCGCGAGCACGTCGGCGCAGGCCTCGCGATCGGGCATCCGCACGGCGGCGGCCCGCAGCGCGGCGAGCGCCGCGGCGGCCCGCGTCGGGCCCCGTGGGGCGAGCACCTCGCTCACGAGCACCTTGAGGCCCTCGAGGTCGGCGGTCGCGCCGAGCGCCTCGAGGGCGGCGAGGCTCACGGCTTCGTCATCGTCCATGACCAGCTTTTCGATCTTCTGCAATGGCAACGCGATCCGGCGCCGGCCGATGACCTTGAAGAGGGAAGCGAGCGCGGGCCCCTTCACCTCGTTGAGGCGGCGCACGATCGCCGCGTCAACGTCCGCTCCGCGAATCTCGCCCAGCGCGACCCGGGCGGCGGCGCCGACGGCATCGCCGCCGCCGAGCAGGGCGAGCAGCGGCGCAACGCTCGAGGCGTCGCCCACGCGGCCGAGGCAGCGGACCGCCACCAGCCGCACTGCCGCCGGCGTGGCCGGTGCTGCGACCGCCGCGACGAGGGCATCGCGTGCCCGAGGGCCGCCGCGGTCGGCGAGCACCTCGGCGAGCAGCACGGCCAGGGGCTCGCGGGCCGCAGCGAACTCGCGGGCCAGCGCCTCGTCGGCGGCCGCTCCACGGAGCTCGCGGGCTACCGAGAGGCCGATGTTCATGCGGCGGCGGTCGGGCGACCGCAATTGCTCGAGGAGCAGGGGCACGCCCGCGTCGCCGCGGGCCAGGATCGCCCCCCGCGTGGCCTCGATGATCCGCGGGGCGGGAACGTCGGCGGCCCGCACGAGGTCGCACAAGGCCGCGGCATCGGCTGCCTTGCCGTCCGCCAGCAGCCGTTCCGCGCAGAGCCCGAACCCCTCGGCCACGGCCGGGCGGACGCCCGCGGGGCCCTCCGCGAGCGCGGTGCGGAGCGCCGCCGTCGCCGCGGCATCACCGATCCGGCCGAGCGCCACGGCGGCCGCGGCGGCCACGGCCGCGTCGGCGTCGCCCAGTCGCTTCACGAGCGTATCGACCGCCGCGGGGTCGCGGCGCACGCCGATCGAGTTGATCGCGCCCACGAGCAGCCGGCCCGCCAGGCCGCCGCCGCGGACCGCGTCGCGCAGCGCCGCGTCGCTGGCCGGGTCGGGAATCGCCTCGATCGCGATGCGGGCCCACGACGCGAGATGCTCGTCGGCGAGCAGCGGGGCCAGCGCCGGCACGGCGGCGCCGGACCCGCGGACGGCGAGCTCCTTGCAGGCCATGGCCTTGTCGGCTTCGGGGGCGTCGGAGCGGAGGACCGCCACGAGCGCCGCCTCGTCGCGGAGCGCGGCCGCGGTGTCGGCCGCCACGCCGACCGCCGGGCAGGCCAGGATCGCGACGACCGCCGCGCACCACGGGCGGAAGGAAAAAATCTTCATGTCGAGTCGTGCTCCGTTCAGAATCGCAGGGGCTCCCGCAGCGCCTCCGACCGCAGCCGGTTGGCGTCGGCGTCGTCCACGAATTCGTTCCGCGCCGTGTCGTAACGGACAGTCCGCCCGAGGAAGATCGCGATGTTCGCCGCGTGGCAGGCGATGTGGGCGTTGCAGGCCGCGTCGGCGTTGCCCTTCGGACGCCCGCGGGTCCTCACGCAGTCGAGAAAGTCGCGGACGTGGAACGTGGCGGGATAGTCGCCGATCTCGGCCACCTGCCGACCGGCGAGCAGGTCGGGCGAACTGAGCACGAGCTTGCCGCTGTCGCCCGCCTCGACCCAGCCCTTCTCCCCCTCGAACCGCACGGGGCACGAGCCCAGTGGGAGCCAGCCCTGCTCGCGAAACACGAGCTCGGTGCCGTCGGCGTAGCGACAGACGATCTGACCATCGCGCGGCGGGTCGTACTCCGCGGGCGGCAGCCGGTCGTCCACCGCCCACTGGCAGAGATCGACACAGTGCGAGCCCCACTCGAGCACGCCGCCGCCGACGAGGCCGCCCCCCTTCTCGAAGTTGAAGCCGTCGAGGAGCCGGGCGTTGAACGGCCGCCAGGCGGCGGGGCCGAGGTAGGTGTCCCAGTCCACGACCGCCGGATCGGGGGCCGCCTCCGCCGGCGGCCAGCCGCTCATCGCCGACTTCATCCCGGCCGGATGGGCGTAGACCCGCTTCACGCGGCCGAGCCGGCCGGTCCGCGCCAGCTCGCAGGCGAATGCGAAGTGCGGCAGGTTGCGGCGCTGCGTGCCCGCCTGGAACACGACACCCGCGCGCCGGACGCCGTCGCGGAGCGCCAGGCTCTGCACGATGTTCTTCGTGCAAGGCTTCTCGCAGTACATGTCCTTGCCGGCCCGCGCGGCCTCCATGGCCATCGTGCCGTGCCAGTTGGGGCCGGTGGCGATGAGCACCGCGTCGATGTCGGGGCGGTCGAGCACCTCGCGGAAGTCGCGGTGCATCGTGCAGGCGCCGTCGCCGTACTTCCCGTCGGCCATCTTCTTGACGGCCACCCGCCGCGCCTCCTTGACGTCGCAGACTGCGGCGAAGCGGACGTCGGCCTGCTCGAGGAAGCAGCCGAGGTCGTAGGTGCCGCGGTTGCCGATCCCGATGCCGCCGACGACGATCCGCTCGCTGGGCGGAACCGTTCCGTCGAGGCCGAGCGCCGAGCCCGGGATCACCGTCGGGGCGATCGCGGCGGTGCCCGCGGCGAGGCCGGTCTTCAGGCTCG
>JBJTPA010000184.1:0-12652 GCA_046074885.1 Planctomycetaceae bacterium | reverse complement strand
GTCCAGTCGCCTCGCGACTGGAATCCGCCCCTGGAGCGACAGTCAAATCCGGTTGCGAGGCAACCGGACCACGGGTTGGCCTGCGGCCACCCATCAATTGGCTCTGGTGGATCACGCCTGGGGATCAAGCGTGACCCGCATCAGGCGTAGAGCCGCGACTCGGCCCCGACGAGCGCCCGGAGCCGCCCGAACGACCACCCCAGGCCGCGCACCGCCGTCAGCAGCGAGGCCCAGCCCAGCACCGGGACGACGAGCAGCACGAGCGACACCACGGTCTTGGCCACGGACGCCGCGGTGGCCAGCACGGCAAAGCCGGGCGTGACCCGCGGGGACCGCAGCCGGAAGTGGGTGACGGCCTGTGAGGCGGCCCGATGAAACTGGTACCGGAGGGACAGGCGGCCACGCTCGATCGTCTCGAGGACCACGGCCTCCGGGCACCACGCCGAGACGCAGCCGGCCGCCTGCGCGGCCCGGCAGAAGGCGGTGTCCTCCCCGCCGCTGACGTTCAGCCGCTCGTCGAACCGCAGCCCCGACCGCCGCAGCCACCCGAGGTCGCAGAGCCAGTTGTTCGTGAAGACCTGGAAGGATCGGCCGGCCGCAGCCACGCGGCCCGCCTTGTCGTTCTTGCGGCGCGTCCACGCGGCGAGGCTCCGGTTGACCCACCGCTGCCACCCCGTCAGCCCGGCGGCCGCAGGGGCGACCCGCACCGGACCGCCGACGAGGTGGGCGCCCGTCCGCCGCCAGCACCCCGCGAGCCGGGCCAGCCACTCCCGATGCGGGTACTCGTCGTCGTCGATGAAGCAGAGCGCGTCGGCCCCGAGGGCGAGGGCTTCGTCGATGGCGCGGTTGCGGGCGACGGAGATGCCGCGCCGCGGCTCCACGACGTAGCGGACGTCGCCGAGCCGGTCGCGCGCCGCGGCGACGATCTCGCGGGCCGAGCCTGCGGCGTCGTTGTCGATCACCAGGAGCGTGGTGCGAGACGACGCCGGCGGGTCGATGCCGGCGAACGTGTCGAGCAGCACGCGGAGCGTGTCGGCCCGCTTGTGCGTGAGAACCGCCACCACGATGGAGGCGTCGCGTCCTTCCGCCGTGCCTGACGCCGTCATGGGGCACCCCCGCGTGGTCACCCGCGACCCGACCGCCGGGAGAAGTATCGACGCGGGCGGCGGTGAGCAGGCCCGGCCGGGAGGCCCGGCGCCACAGACCGCCCACTTCGCCAGGAATCCCGGACCGTGGCCGGGCGTCCCGACGGCACGATCACTCGCCGTCGTCGCCGTCAGCGTCGAGGTCGTCGGAGTCCTCGTCCCAGTCGCCCTCGTCCTGCTCGTCGTCCTTGGCGTCGTCCTCGGCGTCGTGCAGGGCGACGGCCGGGGCGGCCTCGTGGGCGTGGGGCTGGATCTTGAGCTTCCGGGGCGCCGGGTCGGGGGGCAGGGGGGCGGTGCCGTTGCGGGCGGCCCACTGCTCCATCGTGAGGAGCACCTCGCGGGCCTGGCTGCCGGCGTACTGGCCGACCACGCCGTCCTCGGCCATGAAGTCGATGAGGCGGGCCCCGCGGCCGTAGCCCACGCCGAGCGCCCGCTGCAGGAGCGACACGCTGCCGCGACCCTCGCGGATGACCACCTCGACGGCGGCCTCGTAGAGTTCGTCCTTGTCCTTCGGGCTCGGCCCCTTCGGGGCGTCGCCGGACGGCGCCGGCTGGAGGTTCACGAGTTCCGCGGCGTACTGCGGCGTGCTCGTGCCGATCGCCGCCATCACGCGGCCGATCTCGTCGTCGGAGAGGAACGTGCCCTGGCCGCGGAGGATCTGGCTCGTGCCGGGCGAGAGGAAGAGCATGTCGCCGTTGCCGAGGAGCCGCTCCGCCCCCATCTCGTCGAGCACCACGCGGCTGTCGGTGCGGCTGGCCACCTGGAAGGCGATCCGCGCCGGCAGGTTGCTCTTGATGAGGCCGGTGATCACGTCCACGGTCGGCTTCTGCGTGGCGAGGATGAGATGGATGCCCACCGCCCGGCTCTTCTGGGCGAGCCGGATGATGTGGGCCTCGATCTCCTTGCCGGCCGTCATCATCATGTCGGCGATCTCGTCGGCGATCATCACGATGAAGGGCATCGTGGCGGGGATGGCGGCGGCCTCCTCCTCGGTCTCGGGCTTGACGCGGCGGAGGATCTCGTCGCGGCCGAGCGCGTTGTACTGGGTGAGGTGGCGGACGCCCGCCTTCGCGAGCAGGGCGTAGCGCTCCTCCATCTTGCCCACCGCCCAGGCGAGGATCGCCTCCGCCTTCTTCATGTCGGTGACCACCGGGTGCATGAGGTGGGGCAGCGACTTGTAGGGCGTCAGCTCGACCATCTTGGGGTCGATCATGAGCATGCGGACCTCGTCGGGCCGCCGCGTCATGAGCATCGAGACGATGATCGAGTTGAGGCAGACCGACTTGCCCGTGCCGGTGCGGCCGGCGATCAGCAGGTGGGGCATGCTCGCCATGTCCACCACCATCGGGTTGCCCGCCACGTCCTTGCCGAGGAAGATCGGAATCTTCATGGTGCGGGCCTTGGCCTGCGTCTCCTCGATCACCTCGCGGAGGCGGACCATCTGCCGGGTGGTGTTGGGCACCTCGATGCCGACCGAGTTCTTGCCCGGGATCGGGGCCACGATGCGGACGCTCGGCACCCGCAGCGCGATCGCCAGGTCGTCGGCGAGGTTCGTGATCTTCGCCAGCCGCAGGCCGGCCTCGAGCTCGATCTCGTACTGCGAGATCACCGGGCCCGTCTCGACCTCGACCACCTTCACCTTGAAGCCGAACTCGGCGAACGTCTTCTCGAGCACCTTGGCCCGGTCGCGGACCTCCTGCTCCTGCTCGTCGAGGGCGAGGTATTCGGTGGGCAGCAGCAGGTCGAGCGGCGGCAACTCGTACTCGCCCTCGGGCTCGGGCGAGAGCGCGAGCGGCTCGGGCGACGTGCGGCGGCTGGAGGGGGAGCGGATCGGCACGGCCGCCCGGGCCGGCGTTGCGGCGGTCTCGTGATCGTCGCCGTCGTCGTCCGAGGCATCGGCCTCGTCGTCGTCGGCGGCGGCGGTCCCGGCCTCCGCGATCGACGGCGTGGGAGGCTCGCGGCGGCGGACGCGAATCGTGGGCTCGTCGTCCTCGCCGCCCTCGTCAGCGGTGGCTCCGTCGCGACGGCCCGCGAGCCGGCCGCGGAGGCCCGGAAAGATCGAACCGGCGGCGGCGGACGCACCATCGGCGCCGGCGGCCGGCACGGCCCGGCGGGTGGCCCGCCGCTCGCGCAGGCTGCCGACCGCCGCCACCACCCAGCGGCCTGCGGCGGCGCAGGCCGCGAGGAGCCGCAGCACGACGGTGTCGCAGGCCACGAACAGGCCGGCCGCGGTGCCCGCCGAGACGACGATCGCCGCGCCGGTCCGTGCGAACCACGTCTCCGCGAACAGCCGGCCAAGGGCGCCCGCGCGGCCGCCCGCGCCCCAGAGCGGGCGGTCCACCCAGTCCGGCAGGAAGAGGGCCAAGAGCGTGCACGCGCCCAGCGTGGCGACCACCGCGCCGAACGCGCGGACAGGCAGGTCGGCCAGCGGCCGCCGCCGCAGGAGCGCCACGTCGAGGGCCGCGAGCAGCCCCGTGACGAACCAGGCGCCGAGGCCGAACCACGTATAGAGCCCTGCCGCGGCCGCCGCGCCGAGGATGCCGCATGCGTTCGCGGCCCGGGAGTGAGCCGGGAAGGCGCGGGCCAGCGGCGGGTCGGCGGGATCGAACGTCGCCAGCGCCGCGACCAGGAACACGCAGCCCGCGAGGAGCACGAGCGCCGTCACGTCGCGGACGCGGTCCCGCGGCGCGGGCTCGGCCGCGGCGGGCGGAGCCGCAGCGGGCCGGGCAGGAGCGGAGAACGGGCGCGCGGCAGCGCGTTCGGCGAAGGCCATGAGGCGTGCGTCCTTGCGGGGGAGACTCCATCCCAACTCTACAGGCCGTTTGGCGCGCGCAGCCGGCCCGCGGCCCAGCGTCCGATCGCGACGGTGCCGGTCGTGCGGGTCGTGCCGATTCCTCGCCTCTCCCTCTGGGAGAGGCCGGCCGCAGGCCGGGTGAGGGTGCCTGGGTGGTGCCACCGAAGCACCCTCGCCCCGGCCCTCTCCACGGAGGGAGCGGTCGCGGCAATTTCGGCCCGCGGCGATACGCTGGAACCACGCCATGCCAGCCACTCCTCCTCCGCCGCCGCTCCTCATCGGCATCGCGGCGGGTCTCGCCGCGGCCGCCGCGAGCGCCGCCTCCTACCTCGTGGCCCGGCACCACGGCTCGCGCACCGACGGCGCCGGCCTGCGGCTGCTCGTGCCCGCCCACGTGCTCATGGGCCTCGCCTGCCTGCCGCTCGTCCCGGCCCTCTGGCCCGCCGCGGCGCCGCCGGCGCGCGACTGGGTTCCGCCGCTTCTCCAGTCGGCGGGCTGCTACCTCGTTGGGCAGGCGTGCGTCTACGCGGCGCTGCGCCGGATGCCCGCCTCGCGGCTCGCGCCGCTCCTGGGCCTCAAGATCGCGATGCTCGCCGTGATCGTGTCGTGCCTGCCGGGCGAGCCGCTCGACCTGCGGCAGTGGGCCGCCGTCGCGCTCGCGGTCGTGGCGGCACTGCTGATGCGTGGTGGCGGCGACGCGTCCGCCGGATGGACCGCAGTGGGCGGGCTCGCGATCGTGCTCGTCGGCTGCCTGGTCTACGCGATCTCGGACCTTGGCATCATCGGCCTCATCGACGCCCTGCAGCGGCCTGCCGAGCCCGGCGTGGCGGTTCCCGGCCGCCTCCACGCCGGCGTGCTGGCGATGGCGGTGACGTACGTGCTCTGCGGCGCCCTCGCGCTGCCGTTCATGTCGCGGGCCGGCCTCCGCGACCGCCGCGACTGGACGGCCGCCGCCCAATACGCCGCTGCCTGGCTCGGCGGCATGGTGGCGCTCTACGCCTGCTTCGGCACCGTGGGCGTCGTGTTCGGAAACATCCTGCAGTCCACCCGGGGCATCATGGCCGTGGCGGCCGGCGTCGCGCTCGCCCACGCCGGCTGGCACGACCTCGAGGAGCGGGTCGACCGGGCCACGCTTCTGCGGCGGCTGGCCGCCGCGGCACTCATGACCGCGGCCATCTCCCTGTACGTCATCGACCCCGGATGAGCGCCGTACTTGCCCGTCCCAGCCACGGCGCTGGTAGAGTATGCACCCGCCGGGCCACGGGGCCCGGCACGGTGTCGAGGAGGCGAGTCATGCGAGCGGTGGTGGCCGGTTGCGAAATGGTGCTCGTGGCCATCGTGGCGGTCGTCGTCAACGCCGCGGTGCCCGGCGGCTGGTCGAAGGCGTCGGTGAAGGATCCGGCCGTCGTCGCCGCCGCCACCTTCGCCGTCGCGGCGCGCCAGGCTGGGGGCGATCAGGGGGGAGCGAACGAGAAGCTCGCGCTCGAGGAGATCGTCGCCGCGGAGCAGCAGGTCGTCGCGGGCATGAACCTCCGGCTCACGCTGCGGGTCAAGGTCGGCGACGACGTCCGCAGGGCCGAGGCCACGGTCTGGTCCCGCCCGTGGCTCGAGGACGAGAAGGAACGGAATCAACTCACCGGGTGGCGATTCCTCGACGAGGCCGCCCGCCCCGGTTCCACGTGATAACCCCAGGAGAGCGATGATGCCCACGAATCGCGGTGTCGCCTACGTCGAGCCCGGCAAGGTCGAGGTGCGGTCCATCGAGTATCCGAAGCTGCGGATGCCGAAGAGCGAGACCGACCCGTTCGGCGGCAAGGACGCGCCGCACGGCGTGATCATCAAGGTCGTGACGACCAACATCTGCGGGTCGGACCAGCACATGGTCCGCGGCCGCACGACGGCCCCGAAGGGCCTGGTGCTCGGCCACGAGATCACCGGCGAGATCGTCGAGAAGGGCGCCGACGTGGAGATGCTCTCCGTCGGCGACCTCGTGACGGTGCCCTTCAACATCGCCTGCGGGCGGTGCCGCAATTGCCGCGAGGGCAAGACGGGCATCTGCCTGACGGTCAATCCGGCGCGGCCGGGTGCGGCCTACGGCTACGTGGACATGGGCGGCTGGGTCGGCGGCCAGGCCGAGTACGTGATGGTGCCCTACGCCGACTTCAACCTCATGCGCTTCCCGAACCGGGAGCGGGCGATGGAGAAGATCCGCGACCTGACGCTGCTCTCCGACATCTTCCCGACGGGCTACCACGGCTGCATCCAGGCGGGCGTCGGGCCGGGGTCCACGGTCTACATCGCCGGCGCCGGGCCCGTCGGACTGGCCGCCGCGGCGGGGGCGCACCTGCTGGGGGCGGCGGTGGTGATCGTCGGCGACATGATCCCCGAGCGGCTCGCGCAGGCGCGGAGCTTCGGCTGCGAGACGGTGGACGTGAGCAAGGTGTCGAGCCTCGCCGAGGCGATCGCGAAGATCCTGGGCGAGCCGGAGGTGGACTGCGCGGTGGACTGCGTCGGGTTCGAGGCCCGTGGGCACGGGTCCGACGCGGGCAGCGAGAAGCCGGCGACGGTCCTCAATTCGCTCCAGGAGATCGCCCGCGCCGGCGGGTCGATCGGCATCCCGGGGCTCTACGTCACCGGCGACCCGGGCGGCGTCGACGAGGCCGCGAAGATCGGTGCGCTGTCGATCCGCTTCGGCCTCGGCTGGGCGAAGTCCTGCTCGTTCCACACCGGCCAGTGCCCGGTGCTGCGCTACAACCGGCAGCTCATGAAGGCGATCCTCCACGAGAAGGTGCATCCCGCGAAGGCGGTCAACGTGACGATGATCAGCCTCGACGAGGCGCCGCAGGGTTACAAGGACTTCGACCGCGGGGCGGCGAAGAAGTTCGTGATCGATCCTCACGGGATGGTGCGGTAGCCCCGCGGACGTGGATGCCGCGAACCGCGGCGTTGCCGCCTGGTCCATCCGGGATCTTCATGGGTAAAGCCGTAAACCGCCGCAGTAGAAGTAGATCACGTCCTTGAAGTTCCCGACGTTGCGGTAGCCCCCGGCTCGGCGATTGATGGCCATGATCTTGCTGTTGAGGCCCTCGGCGACCGCGTTGGTCAGTTGATGGCGGCAGTGGGTGATGATGTTGTCGAGGCGGCGGTCGATCATGCGGTCCACCGCCTTGATCGGCTCCAGTCGGCTCAGCATCTCCCAGCCGCTCCATTGAGAGAAGAAGCGACGTGGAGGAGGCCAGGGGAACGGCTTCGAGGGTGGCTTGCACGAATGGCTCCCACATATCCATCGCAACCGCCTCGATGCCCGCGAGCGACGGCTCGCTCGAGGACGTGCCAAGCCTGATCCCAAGTGATGCCGACGAGCGTGCAGGCTCCCTTCACCCTTCCGGGTGCTCGACATGGACGTGGATCTCGGTTGACTCGACGTCGAGCCTCACGTCCGTCACCTTCCAAGGAGCGGTCAAGCCAAGAACCTGCTGATAGAGCTCCGTGTCGAACATGCGCCTTGCCTCCGGGGAAAGGCCGCATTCTCCCCTACGGAGCTACCCACAAAAATCCCCGATGGACCGAGCATCTTACGCCGCTCATCGGGCGCAACGGCCGGCATCGAAGGCAGGCTCGATAGAGCAAGATCCTCCGGCCGGTGCGGCACCAATTCCGCATCGCGCGGAGCGATGTGCCGCCGCCCCGAATCTTCAGGAACGAGCGACCGAGATCGGCTATCGTCCATTGATAATGCCCCGCGCCTGCGAAAACCGACGACCATGCAGCGTGAGTCACGCTGAGAGGTTGCTCGTGTAACGTCGCGAACCCTCAAGGCGAGGGAGCGCGGCGAGCGGGTGGGCTCTGCTCGAAACGCTGCTGACCATCGCGCGTCGTCGGTAACGATTGCCGGTTCCTGTTCGGGGCAATCGCGCAAGCTGGTACGCCGGAAACGACCGAACCGGAAAGCGTGATTCGGTTCACTGGAAAGCCGTGAAATGGTGCACTACACTCGGCTGTCATGGCGAAATCGTCCTACATTTGTCGAATCCTCGATGCTGAACTCGGCGAACTCGTTCGTTCCGTCCCCGCCATCGTTCTGGAGGGGCCCAAAGGGGTGGGCAAGACGGAGTCGGCGACCCGACTGGCGGAAACCGTCCGGCGTCTCGATGTCCCGGCCGAACGGTCCGTCGTCGCTGCAGACCCGCAACTCGCGCTCGAGGGCCGCCGGCCTCTCCTGATCGACGAGTGGCAGCGATTCCCGCCCGTGTGGGACGCCGTCAAACGGGCCGTCGATGACGGCGCCACGCCGGGCAGTTTCCTGCTCACCGGATCAGCCACGCCAGGTGACTCGGCCACCCATTCGGGCGCCGGCCGGATCGTGACCTTGCGGATGCGGCCGCTGTCGTTCTTCGAGCGACAACTCGAGACTGCGACCGTCAGCTTGGCCACGTTCCTCGAAGGCGGACGCCCGGCGGTCGCAGGCACGAGCCGCATCGGCCTGCGCGAGTATGTCGACGAGATCCTGCGGTCAGGCTTTCCCGGCCTCCGTGGCTTTTCCGGCAGGGCCCTGCGCACACAACTCGACGGCTACCTAACCCGGATCGTCGATACCGATCTCGAGGAAATGGGCATGCGGGTCCGCCGCCCTGAACTCGTCCGGCGCTGGCTGCGGGCCTACGCCGCGGCAACGTCCACGACCGCCTCCTACGAGACCATCCGCGATGCCGCCACCGGCGGCGAGGGGACCAAGCCGGCCAAGCGGACCACGATGCCATATCGCGACGTCCTCGAGCGACTGTGGATCGTCGATCCCGTGCCTGCCTGGGCCCCGAGCCGCAACCCGCTGTCAAGGCTGACCCACCCGCCCAAGCACCATCTGGCCGATCCTGCCCTGGCGGCTCGGCTGCTCGGCGCTACGGCTGCGTCGCTGCTCGCGGGGGATGACGCGGAACGCCCGGGCAAGGGCCCGCTCGTCGGCAACCTATTTGAGTCGCTCGTGACGCTGTCCATCCGGGTGTATGCCCAGGCCGCCGAGGCCCGGGTGGGCCACCTCCGGACCTTCAGCGGGGAACGGGAAATCGATCTGGTCGTGGAACGCGCGGACGGCAGGGTTGTCGCGATCGAGGTGAAACTCGGGGGAACCGTCGACGACGCCGACGTCAAACACCTCCTCTGGCTCCAGCGGGAGCTGGGCAAAGACGTCGTCGATATGGTCGTCGTGACGACCGGGCCGCGGGCCTACCGCCGGCCGGACGGAATCGCGGTCGTGCCCTTGGCCTTGCTGGGCCCGTGAAGCCGCCAACATGGCACAATACCCCTCCTTGTGGTGATGCGCGAAAGGACGCCGATGGCCCTGCTTGCCGAACTGATCGACATCCCGCTCTCGATCCAGCGGGACGACTTCGTCCTCAAGCTTGACGAGGGCATCCGGGACGACGCGGCCACGAAGACCCTGCCTGACTACGTCATCACCCCGCAAGGCGTGGAACTCCGAGCGGAAGAGCACGCCCAGCAGCCAGCAGACCCAGAAATCTTTTTCCAGGACGACGGCGGACAGGCCTCGCCTTGCGGAGCCTCCCGATGATCTGCTCCGCTGTGAACTTCTTTCCTCGTGGCATCTCGGGCCCTACCTTGGGTTGCACCACCCAGAGATTCTCTCTCTGAAAGTGGCGACGTTTAAGGGGGGGCAGGTCGGCCGGATGTCGCGGTTGAACGAGAGCCGCGCCGCGGGCGACTCGGCGGCCGCCGCGCGGGCGGACCCGGCGGTCACTTCGCGACGTTGACGAGCCGCAGGACGCCCACGCCGCCTGGGTTCCAGTTGGTGTAGACGACGTAGACGCGGCGCTGGTCGCCTTCGCCGGTGACGTACCAGCAGGCGTCGTGGATGTGCTGCGCGTCGTCGTAGCCGAGGTCGGCCTTGGGCTTCAGCGTGGCCACGACCGCCCGCTTCCTGATGTTCACGATCGCGATCGGACCGGGCGACGCATCGGGGCCGTCGAGACAGGGCGCCAGGGCGTAGTCGCCCCACAGGTCCGTGTCGCACACGGTGCTCCCCGCCGGCAGGCCGTCCACGGCGCGGAGCTGCTTCTCCGCGGGATCCCACGTCTTGACGAGCCCCTCGGGCCGAGCCGAGACGAGCAGCGCGTTCGTCTTCGGGTCGTACGTGATGCCGTGCGGCGTGCCGGAGAAGCTCTTGCCCCCGAACGCGTGGCCCTCGAACTGCAGCGGCTCGACGGCCGCGGGCATGAACCAGGCCTTGCCGTAGCCGTCGGTGATCCAGAGCCGCTCCTTGCCCGCGAACGCCACGTCCGTCGGCGCGTAGCCCTTGCCGTCGGCGTAGGGCTCGAGCGCCGGGATGCCCAGCACCTGTGGCTTCTCGAAGCCGGTGTCGGACAGGTACACCCGGCCGGTGACGTTGTCGGCGACGGCCACGAGCGGACTGGCACCCTCCCGCCGAAGGATGTCGGCTCCGTGCAGGTTCCCGCTCTTGTAAACCGGATCCTGCGCGACGATGGCGGACTTGGTCAGACCCTCCGTGAATGCGATCCAGCCCACCCCCTGCAGGCCCCAGAAGACGGTGTCGGTGGCGGGATCGACGACGAGGGTGCCGTGCGCTCCCTTCACGTTCGGCAGCGCGTCCGGCGGCACCGGAACCTTGTCGCGGGCGGCGACGAACGTCCAGAAGCCCTGGCCGGTGACCGCGGTGCCGGCGGGGAGCGTCTCGGCCGGCGGCGACGGCACCGGGCCGTCGGTCTCGGTGACGAAGGCGAGAGGCACGGTGGCCGGCGGCTCGTGGGCGTGGGGAGCGTCGGTGTCGTGCGCGCGGGCGACGGTCACCCCCAGGGAGACGGCGACGACGAAGGCCGGGGTCATGAATCGCGGCATCATGGGCATCGGATCCTGATGATGGTTGACTCGGTCAAGACGGACGCAGCGTGATCGAAGGCAAGCGAAGGTTGTAAGCCGTGCTCGCCGCACTGCCAAGCAGCCCCGGCTGCGGCACGCCGCTCGAGTGCATCCGGGATCGCTGGAGCGTGCCGGCTCGGGGGCGGCGAAAGTCGCCGCTTCGCCGTCTTTCAGATCGTCGCTGAGGGCCGCGGCGGCCCTGGGCTCCTCGAGCGTTCGCCGCCCCCCTCGCCTCCGTCTCTCCGATTGCCACGTCGTCGCTCCACGTTCGCTGGATGCGCTCTAGCCGAGGCCCCGGAAGTTCGGCCGCAGCCTCCAGCCGCCGGACTGGTGCGCCCGGAGGATTCCGACGAGGTCCCCCGTCGCATCGAGCGCGGCGATCGCGCCGGGACCGCCGGCGGTCCCGGGCATCTCCATGATCCCCCCGCGGACCGCGCGGTCGAGCAGATCGCCGTCGAGCGTCGCGCGGGGCAGGTGGGCGACGGCGGCGACCGCGGGCAGGAGCGCCGCGCGGGCCGCCTCGGGCGTGACCGCGTCGAGCGGGATCGACGCCGCCCGGATGAACGACCCCACCGCGGTCCGCACGAGCGACTCCATCACGGCGCGGGTGCCGAGGGCGGCCGCGAGATCGCGGCCGATCGCGCGCACGAACGTGCCGGAGGAGCACTCGATCTCGACCGCGAGCCGCGGCCAGCCGTAGGCCGTGATCTCCAGCCGGTCGATCCGCACCGGCTTCGGCGCGAGCTCGACGGGGCGGCCCTTCCGCGCGAGGGCGTAGGCCCGTTGCCCGGCGACGTGCACCGCCGAGTAGTCGCACGGCCGCTGGAGGATGTCGCCGCGGAACGGGCGGAGGGCGGCCTCGACCTCGGCCCGCGACGGCCGCACGGGAACCGCCTCCTCCTCGACCGGCGTCTCGAGGTCGTCGGACGGGCTCGACCGGCCGAGGAGGAACGTGGCCTCGTAGCGCTTGGGCAGGTCGTGGATGAAGTCCACGAGCTTCGTGGCGTGGCCGACGCAGACCACGACCACGCCCGCGGCGAGCGGGTCGAGCGTGCCGGCGTGGCCCACGGCCCTCATGCCGAGCGCGCGTGCGACCGCATCGACGCAGCGCCGCGACGTCGCGCCGGCCGGCTTGTCAACCGGGATCACACCCGTGAATGGGAAACGCATAGAGCTCCGCGACCTCGGCCGCGCCCTTGCCGGCGAGCCGCACCCGCGCGCGGAGCGCCGCGGGGTCGGCGACGGCGCGGGCCACGAGCCGATCGAACTTGAGATCCACGACCGCCGCGGTCCGCGCGGCGTCGGACTTCGCATGGCCGAGCGGATGCCGCACGAGCCCGCCGCCGAGCGTGCCGAGCGCGGAGTGCTCGATCGCCACGCTCGTGGGGATGCCGTCGGGATAGGCGGCGTCGTACTCCGCGCCGCCGTGCTCGATCGTCATCCGGTCGATGAGCCGCGCGACCTCGGGATCGGCGATCGCCGCGTCGGAGTAGTCGTCGGGCAGGAGCATGAGCGACTCCCAGCCCGGGGCGGCGCCGGCCGCCGCGGCGGCCCGGGCCTTGAGGAGCGTCCGCGCGAGGATGTAGGGGAGCGAGTGGTCGGCCGACTGCCGCGTCGTGGGCGTCCGCTTGGCCGGATCGGCGATGATCGAACAGGCCGGCTCGTAGATCCGCACGCGGATCCGCGCGATCCGATCGAGGTCGCGGGGCAGGGGATGGTGGGCCGCGAAGAGATCGACGAGCGACTGGAGGGCGCCGGCCGACTGTTGCTCGTAGAGGCCGAGCTTTAAGTTCATTGAGTGGATCGCGAAGGCGTCACCCTC
>JBJTPA010000183.1:0-3244 GCA_046074885.1 Planctomycetaceae bacterium | reverse complement strand
ACACCAGGCCCAGCGCGATCTTCATGGGCTGGCTGGGGTCGAGGTGCCGCCGGCCGAGCCGCGTCCACAGGCCGGCGAACGCCGGAGCGAGCAGGAAGATGAGCCCCGCGTTCACCGACTGGAACCAGGTCGCGGGCACCTCCCAATCCTCTCCCTGCAGGCCGAACAGCTGACGGTCGGTGTTCTGCTCGGTGAACACGTTGATCGAGGATCCGGCCTGCTCGAACGCGACCCAGAAGAACACGTTGAAGGCCATGAACAGGAAGATCGACGCGGTCGGCCCGCGGTCCTCGGGCCGCTGGATGGCGACGAACCACGCGGCGAGGCCCACGACGGCGACCGCGATCACCGTGACCACCGCCGGCGTGAACACGGCATTCACCGCGTCAAGACAGCCCGCGTGGTAGGCCACGCCGAACAGCGTCGCGAGCACGAGGCTCGCGAGCAGGAACGCCCAGGCCGAGCCGCCGTCGTGGCCGGCCGGCGGCAGCCCGACACCGGCGAGGTAGCGCGGCCGCAGGAGCGAGTAGAGCACGAGGCCGCCGATCATGCCCACGGCGGCCGACCCGAAGCCCCAGTGCCAGCCCACCTTCTCGCCGAGCGTCCCGCAGATGAACGCGCACAGGAACGCGCCGAGGTTGATGCCCATGTAGAAGATCGTGAACGCCGCGTCACGCCGCTCGTCGCCCGGCGGATAGAGCTGCCCGACCATCACCGACACGCTGGGCTTGAAGTGCCCGGTGCCCAGCACGATGAGGGCAAGGCCCGCGATGAACACCGACATGCCCAGGGCGTTCTCGGCCATGGCGCCCAGCCCCGACACCGCGAGCACGACGTGGCCGATCGTGATCAGGAGGCCGCCCACGAGCATCGAGCGGTGGGTGCCGATGAGCTTGTCGGCGATGATCCCTCCGAGGATCGGGAACAGGTAGGCGAGGCCCGTGTACCAGCCGTACAGGGTGCTCGCGTCGCCCCGCGACCAGCCGCGGCCTGGATTGAAGCCTTCCGCATCGCCCGTGACCGCCGCGATGAGGTAGAGCACGAGCAGCCCGCGCATGCCGTAGTAGCTGAACCGCTCCCACATCTCGACCGCGAAGAGCAGGAACAGCCCCGGCGGATGGCCGAGGATCGTCGGCCCGGCGGCGGCTTGCTCAACGGGGCGCGCGGCGGTGCGATCCATGTCGGGGGCGATCCGGGTGAGGGTCGATGCGCGAGTGCCCCGACCGGTCGCACAGGATACCCGCGTCGCTCGGGTTGGGCATGGCGACCGCCGCTGCTATCCTCCGATTCCATGGATGATCCGTCGAAAACACGTGCCGCGAATGCGGTCGCGCGGCCCGCGTGCCGGCCGCGGGTCTCCCGGCGCGGCTTCCTCGGGGTGACGGCCGCCGCGGGCGGGGGCCTTGTCCGGTCCTTGGCGCCCGCGACCGTCGAGGCCCCGGCCGCCGCTCCCTTCCGCATCTCGCTGGCCGAGTGGTCGCTCCACCGGACGATCTTCGCCGGGAAACTCGACAACCTCGACTTCCCCCGCGTCGCGAAGCAGCAGTTCGGCATCGAGGCCGTCGAGTACGTCAACCAGTTCTTCAAGGACAAGGCGCAGGACGCCGACTACCTCGCCGACCTCGCCCGGCGGGCCGCCGACGAGGGCGTGACGAACGTGCTCGTCATGTGCGACGGCCTCGGCAACCTCGGCGATCCAGACGAGAAGGCCCGCACCGCGGCGGTCGAGCACCACTTCCCCTGGGTCGAGGCGGCGAAGCGGCTCGGCTGCCACGCGATCCGGGTCAACGCGGCAAGCCAGGGGACGTTCGAGGAGCAGCAGAAGCTGGCCGCCGACGGCCTCTCGCGGCTGGCGGACTACGCCGGCCAGATGGGGATGCTCGTGATCGTGGAGAACCACGGCGGGCTCTCCTCCAACGGCGCGTGGCTGGCGGGCGTGATGAAGCTCGTCGGCAAGCCCACCGTCGGCACGCTCCCGGACTTCGGCAACTTCCACGACTACGACCGCTACCGGGGCGTCGAGGAGCTGATGCCGTTCGCGAAGGGCGTGAGCGCGAAGAGCCACGAGTTCGACGCCGACGGCAACGAGGTCCGCACCGACTACCGGCGGATGCTGAAGATCGTGCACGACGCCGGCTACCGCGGCTGGGTTGGCATCGAGTACGAGGGCAACTCCCTCCCCGAGCCCGACGGCATCCTCGCGACGAAGCGGCTCCTCGAGCGTGTCCGCGCCGAGCTGGCGTGAGCGGGCGGCCCGCGGCGGGCGCCCTCGTTGACCTCCGCCCGCGTCGCTCGGTAGAGTTCGCCCCCCGCCGTTCCGCGCTCCCGCACCACGATCCGCACCGCATGCCCGACCGGTTCCCGACGCCCCCGAGGGACAGCCGACCCCGCCGCCCCACAGGGCCCGGCCCCGCGAACCTCCTGCGGATCGCCGACACGGCCGTCGGCCGCGGCGTGTTCGCCCGCCGCCGCATCCCGTCGGGCATCATCCTCGGCGAGATCCGCGGGCCGATCCTCGACGAGCCGCCGGAAGACTCCAGCTACGTGATGGAGCTCGGCACGGGCCGGCTGCTCGACCCGGCCCCACCCTTCCGCTTCGTGAATCACGGTTGCGACCCGAACTGCGAGATTTTCTACTGGGAGGAGTCCCCGGACGAGGACCGCCTGTGGATGCAGACGATCCGTACGATCGAGCCCGGGGAGGAACTGCTCATCGACTACAGTTGGCCGGCCGACGCGGCGATCCCCTGCCGCTGCCGGGCGATGGAGTGCCGCGGATGGATCGTGGATCCCGCCGAACGCCACCTGCTGCCGGACCCGCCGGGGTGCTGACGGCCGGGGATCCGCGGCGGCGGGCGTGGCAGCGGGCCGGCTGGGCCCTCGCGGCCCTGTTCACCGCGGCGGCCGCGTGGGGCATCGCCCGCCTGCGGATCGACGACGACCTCCGGTCGCTCGTGCAGGCCGGCGACGCCGACTTCCGGGCGCTCGACGAGGTGGCCGCGGCCTTCGGCGCCCCCGACCTCGACTGCATCGTGCGGGCGACCGCCCGCGGCGGCGACGTGTTCGCCCCCGCGCCGCTCGCCCAGCTTCGCGCCACGGTCGAGACGCTGCGACGGGTGGAGGGCGTGGCCGAGGTGCGGTCGATCTTCGACGTCCGGCGGCAGGGCCGGATCGGCGGGCTCCTGCCGGTGATCCCGCGGCACGAGTCGGGCCTCGACGACGCGGGGCGGGCGGCCGCCAGGGC
>JBJTPA010000182.1:0-5222 GCA_046074885.1 Planctomycetaceae bacterium | reverse complement strand
CCGACCTCGACTTCAAGGTGGCCTGCGCGACGGCCGGCGACTGCTACGCCCGCTATCTCGTGCGGATGCAGGAGATGCGGGAGAGCCTCGCGCTCGTCCACCAGGCCCTGGAAAACCTGCCGGCCGGCGAGGTCAACGTGGGCATCGACCAGCGGGTGGCGCGGCCCTCGAAGCAGCAGGTCTACTCCTCGATCGAGGGCACGATCTCGCACTTCGAGCTCTCGATGGCCAATCGCGGCTTCGAGGTGCCCTGCGAGGAGAGCTACGCCGCGATCGAGGCCCCCAACGGCGAACTCGGCTTCTACGTCGTGGGCGACGGCAACGAGACCGCCTACCGCGCCCGCTGCCGCCCCCCGAGCGTGCTGCACTTCGCCCTCTTCCCGCACCTGATCCGCGGCCACACGCTCTCCGACGTGGTGGCGGTCCTCGGCAGCCTCAACATCATCGCCGCGGAGCTCGACCGATGAAACAAGGTCGGCACTTATTGAGCCTCGAGTATTGCCGTCACGCCGGACCCGTCGCTTGCGCTCCGGGCTTCCTGGGTTTGGCACACGACTCGGTGTTTCAGTCGCCGATAGCGCCGGGGAGGACGGGGCTGTTCGTGCCCTCGAGCGAGCTATGGGAGCGAGCGAAGCCATGGATGGCGAAGCGAAGCGGACATGCAGAGAGCGTAGGCCTGGAGGGCCGCAGCGAACGTCCAGCGAGAGGGCATGGACAGCCCCGTCCGGAGCCATTCACGGAACCCGCATGATCGCCCAGCGAAAAATCCTCACCGACGAGATGGTGGCGAAGATCGAGGCGCTCGCGCCGCGGTACCCGAACCGCCGCGCCCTCACGCTCCCGGCCCTCCACATCGTCAACGCCGAACTCCGCCACGTGCCGCTCGAGGCGGTCGCCGAGATCGCGCACGTGCTCGGCCTGGCGCCCGCCGAGGTGCAGGACACGCTCACCTTCTACCAGTTCTTCCACCAGGAGAAGCCGCACGGGAAGGTGCGGGCCTTCGTGTGCCGCTCGGTGTCGTGCGCCCTCCGCGGCGGCGACCACCTGCTCGAGCACCTCTGCCACGCCAACGGCATCGATCCCTACGGCACGACGCCCGACGGCGAGCTCACGATCGAGCCGGCGGAGTGCCTCGGTGCCTGTGACTTCGCGCCCTGCATCCTCGCCAACGACGAGCTCCTCAAGGACATGACTCCCGAGGCGGCCGTTGCCGAACTCAAGAAGCCCCGCGCGAGGGCCACCTGACATGACGCCCTTCAAGCCGGTCTTGCTCGAGGCGGTCGGCGTGCCCGACGGCCACACCATCGCGAGTTACAAGAGCCGCGGCGGATACGCGCCGCTCGAGGCCACGCTCGCCGGCAGGCAGCCGGGCGACGTCGTCGAAATGGTGAAGGCCTCGGGATTGCGGGGCCGCGGCGGCGCCGGGTTCCCGACGGGCCTCAAGTGGACGTTTTTGCCGAAGGATCATCCGGGGCCCATCTACCTCTGCATCAACGCCGACGAGAGCGAGCCGGGCACGTTCAACAACCGGATTCTCATGGAGGACGACCCGCACCAGGTGATCGAGGGGATCATCCTCTCGTCGTTCGCCACGCGGGCCTCGACCGCCTACCTCTACCTGCGCTACGAATACCCGCGGGCCTGGCACCGCCTGCAGGCCGCGATCGACGAGGCCTACGCCGCGGGCTACCTCGGAAAGAACATCCGCGGCTCGGGCTTCTCGCTCGACGTCTATCTCCACCGGGGCGCGGCGGCCTACATCTGCGGCGAGGAGACGGGGCTCATCGAGAGCCTGGAGGGAAAGCGGGCCTGGCCGCGGATCAAGCCGCCCTTCCCGGCGATCGAGGGGCTGTTCCGCAAGCCGACGGTCGTCAACAACATCGAGACGATGGCCTGCGTGGCCCAGATCGCCCGCCGCGGCGTCGAGTGGTTCAAGTCGATCGGCGTGCCGGCCGACCCGAACAACCCCCGCGACCCGGGATCCTACGGTCCCAAACTCTACTGCCTCTCGGGCCACGTGGAGAAGCCGGGCTGCTACGAGGCGCCGCTCGGCATCACGGCCCGCGAACTCATCGACCACTTCGGCGGCGGCGTCTGGAAGGGCCGCAAGGCGAAGGCCGTGATCCCGGGCGGCATCTCGATGGGCCTCATGACCGAGAGCGAACTCGACACGCCGCTCGACTTCGCTGGCCCCGGCAAGGTCGGCTGCCTCGGCCTCGGCACGGCGGCCGTCGTCGTGATCGACGACCAGACGAGCATCGTGGACTTCCTCCACAATTCGGCCCGGTTCTTCGCCCACGAGTCGTGCGGCCAGTGCACGCCCTGCCGCGAGGGCACGAGCTGGAGCCTGCGGATCCTCGAGCGGATCAAGGCGGGCAAGGGCCGGCTCAAGGATCTGGACATCCTCCTCGAACTCGGTAACACGATGGGCATGATGCCGGGCAGCACGATCTGCGGCCTGGCCGACGGCGCCGCCTGGCCGATGAAGAACGCGATCAAGAAGTTCCGCGGCGAGTTCGAGGACTACATCAGGCGCACGAACCCCTCGGGCTGGATGGTCACCGACCCCGTCCCCGCCCTCCAGATCGTGGAGGCGCACTGAACATGAATAGGCCACGAACGTCTTTCCTCATGCTCCAGATGCTGAACGCCGGGGTCGGGACGAGGATCGCGAGCCTGGGCCCGGCCCCGGCCTCAGCGAGCGAACTCGTACCGCCCCGACGGCAATGCGGGCAGCATCAACTTCTGCCACAGGACGTGAATTGATGGCCCTCGTCATTGTCGACGGACAGGAGATCGAGATCGGGGCCGACGAGCGGCTCAACTGCATCGAGGCCGCGCGCCGGGCGGGCAAGGAGATCCCTCATTACTGCTGGCACCCGGGTCTCTCGGTCGTGGCCAGCTGCCGGATGTGCCTCATCGAGACGGGGCAGCGCGACGCCGCCACGGGCAAGGTCACGATGGTTCCCAAGCTCGTGCCCGGCTGCCAGACGCCGGTCAAGGACGGCACGGTGATCGTCACCGAGAGCCAGCTCGTGAAGGAGAGCCGGGCCCGGGTCGAGGAGGCGCTCCTCATCGACCACCCGATCGACTGCCCGATCTGCGACAAGGCGGGCGAGTGCCTGCTGCAGGACTACCACTTCGAGCACGGCCAGCCGGAGCGGCGGGCCGACCTCCAGCCGTTCCACAGCCGCAAGCGGGACGTGGGACCGACGGTCACGCTGTTCGTGGACCGCTGCATCATGTGCACGCGGTGCGTGCGGTTCACCCGCGAGGTGACGGGCACGGCCGAGCTGATGGTCACGAGCCGCGGTGCGAAGGAGGAGATCGACGTCTTCCCCGGCCATCCGCTCGACAACAAGCTCTCCGGCAACGTGGTCGACCTCTGCCCGGTGGGCGCCCTCGGCGACCGGGACTTCCTCTACCAGCAGCGGGTCTGGTTCCTGAAGCGCGAGGCCAACGTCTGCGGCGGCTGCTCCGCCGGCTGCTCGATCCACACCGAGCACAACCAGGACACCGTCTACCGGCTCAAGCCCCGCGAGAATCCGCATACCAACAAGTGGTGGATCTGCGACGAGGGCCGCTACGGCTGGCACCACCTCCACGACGCGTCGCGGATCCTCGCTGCCGGTCGGCGGACGGCCGCGGGACGCTACGGACACGGATCCGCGGGTCCCGCCTTCGACACGGTCGAATGGACCGACGTGGTCCGGCGGCTCCGCGACGACCTCAAGGCGGCGGGCCGGCTCGCCGTCGCGGTCTCACCGCATCTCACGGTCGAGGAGTCCTGGATGCTCTGCGCCGTCGCGCGGTCGATCGACCCGGAGGCGTTCCTCGCCCTCGGCCACGTGCCCGCGACCGGCGCCGACGAGACCTTCCCGGGCGGCTTCACGATCCGCGCGGAAAAGTGCCCGAACCGCAAGGGGGTCGAGGAGGTGCTCGCACTCTACGGCGCCGGCGGCCGGTCGTGGGACGACCTCGTCGCGCACGTCGCGGGCGGCAAAGCCGATGCGGCGTGGATCACGGGCGGCTATCCGGCCTCCTGGATCGACGACGCGACCGCCGCGGCCTTCGCCGACGTGAAGAGCCTCGTGGTGCAGGACCTCTTCGACTCGCCGCTCACGAGGCTCGCCACCTGGCGGCTGCCAGCGGCGGGCTTCGCCGAGCGGGCCGGCACCTGGGTCAACGTCGCCTGGCGGGCCCAGAGCTTCGACGCCGCCATCCGGCCGCCCGCGGGCGTCTGGCCCGAGGGCCGGCTGTTCTGGAACATGCTCGGCCGCCGCGGGCTCTACGATCCGGCGTCGGTCCGCCGCCAGATCGCCGAGTCGTCGGCCGCCTTCGCGGCGCTCGCGGGCCAGGTGCCCGCCACCGGCATCGACCTCCGCGTGAGGCAACTGGCATGACGGCGATCCTCCCCTCGCTGCCCACGATCGTCGCGCTCGTGAAGATCGGCCTGCTCATCGGCGGCCTGATGACGGCGGCCGCGTATCTCGTGCTCGTCGAGCGGTGGATGGCGGCCTGGGTGCAGGACCGCAAGGGTCCCAACCGCGTCGGCATCCCGCTGACGAAGGTCCGCATGTTCGGCCTCGGCCAGCCGCTCGCCGACGGCCTCAAGATCATCCTCAAGGAGGACTTCACGCCGAAGCACGTCGATCGCGTCCTCTACGCGGCGGCGCCACTCGTGCTCCTCGCCGCGTCACTCGCCATCTTCGCCGCGATCCCCTTCGGCAGCTCGCTGCCGCCAATTCCCGCCCTCGGGCTCACCGGCGAGGAGCCGCTGCTCGTGGCCCCGGGCCTCGACGTGGGCGTGCTCTGGGTGTTTGCGCTCTCGAGCATCGCGGTCTACGGCGTCCTGCTGGGCGGCTGGGCGAGCAACAACAAGTACGGCTTTCTCGGCGGCCTGCGCTCGAGCGCCCAGCTCGTGGCCTACGAGATCCCGCTCGGCCTCGGCCTGCTCGGCGTGGTGCTTGCCGCCGGGTCGCTCAAGCTCGACGCGATCATGAACGCCCAGGCCGACACCGGCGTGTGGTACGCCTTCGCGCAGCCGCTGGGCTTCGTCGTGTTCCTGATCGCGAGCTTCGCCGAGGCGGCCCGGCTGCCGTTCGACCTGCCCGAGGCCGAGCAGGAGCTCGTCGGCGGCTACCACACCGAGTATTCGGGGATCAAGCTGCTGCTGTTCCTCGTGTCCGAGTTTCTCCACATGGTCACGGCGGCGTTTCTGA
>JBJTPA010000181.1:0-7413 GCA_046074885.1 Planctomycetaceae bacterium | reverse complement strand
CCTCGTTGGCGAGCACCGTGCCCAGCGCCGGGCACCAGTTCACCGGGGCCTCCGACTGGTAGGCGAGGCGGTGGGACTCACGGAAGGCGGCCACCGCGGCGTCTCCCCGCGCGGCGACGTCCGGCGGGACGGGCAGCTCGGCGATCGCTCGGCCCCGCTGCGCCGCCGGGTCGAACCAGGTGTCGAACAGCACCAGGAAGATCCACTGCGTCCAGCGGACGTAGTCGGGATCGGTCGTCGCCAGCACCCGGTCCCAGTCGTAGCTGAAGCCGAGCATCTTCAGCTGCCGCGTGAAGGTGGCGATGTTCCTGTCCGTGCTCTCCCGCGGCGGCGTGCCGGTGCGGATCGCGTGCTCCTCGGCGGGCAGGCCGAAGGCGTCGAAGCCCATCGGGTGCATGACGCTCGTGCCCCGCATCCGCTCGAAGCGGCTGACGATGTCGGTGGCGGTGTAGCCCTCCGGGTGGCCGACGTGCAGGCCGTCGCCGCTCGGGTAGGGAAACATGTCGAGGGCGTAGAATTTCCGCGGGGCGGGCAGCCGCGGCGTGGCGAAGGTGCCGTGCGCCTCCCACCACGCCTGCCACTTGGGCTCGATCCGGGAGGGCTGGTAGCGGGGCATCCTGCGGGTCCGTGCGGCTTGTGGCTGGGGGAAGGCACGGATTCTAATGGCCGAGAGCATGCACGGCACCACCCGTCCCGCCGAGCCCCCGATGATCCTCCAGCGGCGGATGCTCCGCGCCTGCCGCTCGGCCGCGCGGCGGCTCAAGATGGCCGACTCGCTCGGCACGCGGCTCACGGGTCGCGACCTGCTCGTGCGGACGCTGGTGGCGAGGCGGGTGCTCGACCGCGTGCTCGGCCCCGCCGAGAAGATGGTCGGAGTGATGCTGCCCCCCACGGCGGGCGGCGCGATCGTGAACGCGGCGCTCGCCCTCTCGGGCCGCGTGGCGGTGAACCTCAACTACACCTCGACGCAGCCGATCCTCGACGTCTGCATCGAGCGGGCCCGCCTCGCGCACGTGATCTCGAGCCCGCAGTTCCTCGCGCGGGTGAACCTCGACCTCGGCGACCGGCTGCTCGACGCCGGGGCCCTGCGCACCCGGGCCACCGCGATCGACAAGGCGGTCGGGTTCGCCCAGGCCGTGCTCGTGCCGCTGCCGATGCTCGAGCGGTCGCTCGGCCTCGACCGGATCCGGCCCGACGACGTGCTCACCGTGATCTTCACGTCGGGCTCCACCGGCGACCCGAAGGGGGTCGTGCTCACGCAGGAGAACGTCGGCTCCAACGTCCGCGCGATCGACGCGCTGCTCCACCTCTCGCCGGGCGACGTGGCCCTCGGCGTGCTGCCGTTCTTCCACTCCTATGGCTACACGACCACGCTCTGGACGCCGCTCGTGCTCGACCCTGCGGTCGTCTACCACACCGACCCGCGCGACGCGAAGGTGGTGGGGAAGCTCGCGCGGGAGCACCACGCCACGATCCTGATGGCCACGCCCACGTTCCTGCGGATCTACACGCGGCGGACGCCGGCCGAGGATTTTTCGTCGCTCGAGTGCGTGTTCGGGGCCGCGGAGAAGCTCCCCAAGGAGGTCTGCGACGCCTTCGAGCAGAGGTTCGGCGTGCGGCCGAGCGAGGCCTACGGTGCCACGGAGCTCTCGCCGCTCGTCGCCGCCAACGTGCCGCCGGCGCGGCACGTGCCCGGCCGGCCGGTGGACGCCCGCGAGGGCACGGTCGGTCAGCCGATCCTCGGCAGCCGGGCGAAGGTCACCGACCGCGAGGGCGTCCGCGACCTGCCCGTCGGCGAGGAGGGGCTGCTCTGGATCGCGGGGCCGAACGTCATGCAGGGCTACCTCGACCGGCCGGACCTCACGGCCAAGGTCGTGAAGAACGGCTGGTACTGCACCGGCGACATCGCGCGGCTCGACCACGAGGGCTTCATCACGATCACGGGCCGCGAGAGCCGGTTCTCGAAGATCGGCGGCGAGATGGTGCCGCACCTGTCGGTCGAGGAGGCGGTGAACGCGGAACTCGGCGCGGCCGACGGCGAGCTGGTCGCGGTGGTGACGGCGGTGCCCGATGCCGCGAAGGGGGAGCGGCTCGTGGTCTTCCACCTGCCGACGACGCACGATCCCCGCGACGTGGTGAAGCGGCTCGGCCAGCGGGGCTTGCCGAACCTGTGGGTGCCGTCGGCCGACAGCTTCGCGGAGATACCCGAGATGCCGCTGCTCGGCTCCGGAAAGCTCGACCTCCGGCACCTCGCGGAGATGGCGAAGGCCCGCTTCGCCGGGAAGGGCGGGGCGTGACCGATTCCGACGCGGCACCCGCGGTCGCGCTTGCGCTCGGCCGCTGCGACGAGATGCGGGCCGAGGTGTTCCTGCGGGTCGAAGCGTCAGACGACGTCCCCCGGTGCGCGATCTCGGGCACGCTCGTGGGCCCGCGCCGCGGCCGCGACACGACGCTGCCCGTCACCGCGCGGATCCAGCCGACGGGTGCCGCGGGCATCGCCCGCGCGATCCTCACCGAGCCCGCCTACTGGACTCCCGACCTGCCGAATCTCTACCGGCTCGAGGCCATGGTCGGATCCGGCGACTCGCCGCCGCGCCCGATCGACCGGCTCGTAGGCCTGCGGCGCCTGGGCGTCCGCGGCCGCTCGTTCTGGCTCGACGGCCGGCGCTGGGTGCCGCGGGCGGCGCGGGTCGAGGCCGTCGCCGGCATCGACGCCTGCAAGCCCGCAGCGCTCTCCGCGCTGGTCGCCGACCCCGACGAGGCGACGCTCGCCCGCGCCGACGAGATCGGCGTGGCGATCCTCGCGCTTGTCACGGGAACGCCGCCCGATGATCCCGCCTCGGTCGCGACCCGCATCGCCGCCTGGTCGGCGCATCCATCCGCGGCCGTCGCGATCCTCCCGCAGGAGTTTCCCGCGGCAACCGTCGCCGCGGTCGCGCACGCCGCGCGAGCGTCCAGGGGCACGCTCGTGCTCGCCGCCACGTTGGCCGGCAGCGTCCCGCCACCGGCCACGATCCCCCCGGGCATCGACGCGCTCGTCGTCGCGCTCGATGCATCCGCGACGCCGCACGATGGATGGCGGAACGACATCGGGGTGCCGCTCGTGGCCTGGCGCCGTGCCGAGGCGCCGCCCGGGGCGGGCCGGGCGCCGTGCGACGCGCTGCAGGCTGGGCTCGCAACGTGGGCGACGACAGGCAAGCACGACGCCCTCCCCCGGGACTGGGCCGGCTACGTCGTGGGCTGAACGGGCAGGCCGATCGTGTGGTACGGCGAACACGTGATCCACCGGAGCCGTGGTCCGGTTGCCTCGCAACCGGATCGTCGTGTCGATCCGCGGGCCGGATCCCAGTCGCGAGGCGACTGGGCCACGGGACCGGCCTTGGCGGCAAGCGAAGCCAGCGACCAATTCGCCTTCGGCGGATCGGTGCCCGCGCAGCTTAGCCGCCACAGAGTGAGCAAGCCCTGGAGGGCGCAGCGAACGTCCGGCGGAATGGCATGGGCAGCCCCGAGCCGGCTTGGGCCAACAGCCACCAGATAGACTGCTCGCCATGCCGCCCTTCGACCCGGACCGCTTCTCCCGCCAGACCCGCTTCGCCCCGCTGGGCTCCGAGGGGCAGGCGAAGCTCGCGGCCGCAAGGGTCGCGATCGTCGGCTGCGGCGCCCTCGGCAGCGCGTCGGCGCTCGCGCTCGTGCGGGCCGGCGTGGGTAGCGTGCGGCTCGTGGACCGCGACGTGCCCGAACGCTCCAACCTGCCGCGGCAGGTGCTCTTCTACTAGGCCGACGTGGCCGCCGGTCTCCCCAAGGCCGTCGCCGCGGCGGCCCACCTGCGACGGATCGACACGTCCGCCGCGATCGAGCCCGTCGTGGCCGATCTCACGGCCGCGAACGCTGACGCGGTGCTCGGTGGCGTCGATCTCGTGGTGGACGGGCTCGACAACTTCGAGGCCCGGTTCCTCGTCAACGAGCTCTGCTGCCGCGAGCGGATCCCGTGGGTGCACGGCGGCGCGATCGGCGCCGAGGGCCGCGTGCTCGCGATCCGGCCCGGCGCGACGGCGTGTCTGCGGTGCCTCGTGCCCGACCCGCCGCCGCCCGGGTCGCTGCCGACGTGCGACACCGCCGGCATCATCGGGCCGGCCGCGCTCGTGGTGGGCGCGGTGCAGGCCGCGGAGGCGATCAAGCTGCTCGTCGGCGCGGCCGACGCGGCGGCCGGCCGGCTGCTCGTGTGCGACCTGTGGGAGAACGTGTGGCGGACGGTCGATCTGGCGCCGCTCGCCGCGGCGGGCTGCCCGACGTGCCGCGGCGGCGACCACCCCTGGCTCGACGGCCGGGCGGGCGGCCGGTCGAGCGTGCTCTGCGGCCGCGACGCCGTGCAGGTATCCTCGGCGGGCGGGGCGGTCGATCTCGAGCGGCTCGCCGCGAGGCTCGCGGACGTCGGCCGCGTCGTCGCGAATCGCTGGATCGTGAGGGCCGACGTCGAGGAGGGCATCCAGCTCGCCGTCTTCGCCGACGGACGGGCGATCGTGTCGGGCACCCGCGAGGAATCGCGGGCGCGGGCTATCGTGGCGCGATACCTGGGGGCGTGAGGCCGCCCGGCGCGGCGGTGACCTGATCGGCCGGACGGGCGTCGGGGTTCGCGGTCATCCACAGCGCGTCCACGACGCTGCCTGTCTCGCGCGGCTCGAGCGACAGTTCGACGGTTCCGACGGGCAGGTCGAGGGGCGTCGGCGCGGGGGCGTGGTCGAGCCGCAGCGGGGCCCAGGTCCAGTCCGTGGCGCGCGGCAGATGCCATGCGCCGCGGACGACGTTTCGGCCGGCCCCGTCGGTGACGACGACGCGGAACGAGTCGCTCTCCGAGTCGGCCGCCCGCACGCGGGCCCACAGCCAATGGCGGCCGGCGCGGGCCACGTCGAGCCGCCACGTCGCGTTGCCCGCGGGGGGGGCCGCGGCCAGCACGGCCCGTCTCCCGGATGCGCCGTCGTCGTCGATCACGGCCATGTCGGGCAGCACGAGCCCCGACTCCGCCTCCCAGCCGCACGTGCCGGCCGCGGGCACCACCACCGCCCGGTCCGGCGCGAGCGCCCGCGCGGCGCCTCGGAACGGCTCGATGCGCTCGAAGATCGGCCGGCCGACATCCACGCCGTCGATCTCGAGGACGGCCCGCGACGGCGCGGGCTCGAGCCGCACCGGCGACTCGCCGGCGAACGGCGCCGTGGCGGCGACCGCGACGGGGCCGTCGCCGCCCGCGACCGCGACGGAGACCCGCTCGGTCGATGCGTCCACGACGGCGGGCGGCGCCCGCTCGAACGCCTCCCGCCACGCGGCGAACGCGGCATCGTCGAGGCCGCCGCCGACGCGCACCCAGACCGCGGCGCCGGCCGGCGCGGTGCGGGCGTCGCGGCGGTGCTCCACGGTGAGCCGCAGGGCGCCGCAGCGGTTGCCGTCGCCGACGAGGGCGATCGCGCACGGTCCGCCGTCTTGGGCCCGCGCCCACGCCACGCGGATCCCGGCCGCCGCGGGTCCGCGGCGCAGCACGAGCGGGTCGCCCGGCTCGACCGGAATGCGGACGTGGTCATCGGGCGTGCCGGTCACGTCGCCGATCGCGAGCCGCCGGCCGCGGAGCCAGAGGCCGTCGAGGGCGCTGGGCAGGACGACGTGGCTCTGCAGGTTGCGGACCTCGGCGCCCGCGAGATCGCCGTCGCGGTAGACCGCGAGGCCGAGCGCGTCGCCGGTCCTCTGCGCCCCGGCCCAGAACGGCTGCAGGTGCAGCGGCTTCGGGTGCCCCGCGTGGCCGGTCGGGTAGCGGATCCGGCCGTAGGGATCCTCGCGGCCGTCGGGAATGAAATATCCGCGGACCGTCCCGGGGGGGGCGGCGAGATCGAATGCCAGCGGCGTGTCGTCGCGACCGTAGGCGGCGCCGGCGCAGCCCAGCGTGACGTCGGCGAGCAGCCACAGCGTGCTCGACTCCTCGGCGAGTGGGCCCCACGAGCGGCGGACGAGCCGCGGAAACCGCGTGCGGGCCGAGTCGAGCAGCGCCGCGGGCGGCCGCCAGCGTCCGGCCACGGCGTGGATGCCGCTCGCCCCGCCCGGCACCCCGTCGAGCCAGCCCTCCCAGCGAAGGTGGTCGAGCAGCCCGCCCGAGCCGTGCAGGTAGTCGTAGGAGCGGCTGTATGGGCCGGACAGCCGGCCCGCGGCGGGGAACCAGGTCGCCGCGACGTCGGTCCAGAGGAACTCGAGCATGACGCGGGCCAGTTCCCTGCCGCGCTCCCGTTCCGCGAACCGCTCGATCGCCAGCAGGCCGTCGAGATCGATGCCGTAGTAGACCGGGCTGCCGTACTCGTGGAGCCCGTGCCGCCACGTCTCCACCGCGAGCCGCTCGAGGCGGCGGTAGCCCTCGTCCGCGGCGGCGGGCAGCGCGAGCGACTCGCCGAGCGCGATCAGGTTCGCGGCGTTGAGGATCGCGATGTTGGTGTACGACGGCCGCACCCGGTGCCGGAGGCACCCCTCGACGGCCAGCCGCGCGAGGTCGTCGAGGGCGCGGCGCTCTGGCTCGGCAAGCCGGTCGCGGTGCAGCCTGTGGAGAAGGTGCAGGTCGAGGCCGCAAAACTCGACGGCGTTGGGGTCTGTCGCGACGGGATCGCGCCAGTACCAGCGGAAGTTGCCGTGGCCGGGGGCGGCCGGATCACGGACCTGCATCGCGGTGGCCAATTCGAGCAGGCGCGGGATTCGGTCGGCGTGCGCGCCGGCCTCGCAGAGCGCGAGCGCGTACCAGAGCGGCCACCGCGTGCCGAAGTCGGGCGACGGGTCGGCCTCCGCCACGACCCGCCACTGCCGCTCGCCGGCGGCGACCGCCGTGCGGACCACGGTCTCCGCGTCGCGCGGCGGTTCCGCCGGGGCCGCGACGCAGGCGGCGACGAGCATGATCGCGGCGACGGCGGAGGTCTGCGGCGACCGCGTCATCGTCGTGGCCGAGGGGGGATGGGACGCGTGCGTGGCGGGGCGAAGCGGCCGGTTCCCGAGATCGCCCCGCTTGCCGGGCCGGCCGGCGCTGCGGCGACGTCGTCCACGGGTGTTGTCGAAACAGCCCGGGGCGTGCCGATCACTCTTCGGCCGGGTGGTTCGCGCCGCCTAGAGTGTCGCGTCGTCTACGCGCGACCGCAACCCGCTCCCGGATCCGAAGGTCCGCCGTCACCCGTCCATGCCCGTCCGCCCCTCACGCCGTCGCAGCACCGCCTTCGCGGCCGAAGCCCTGCCGCGCCCGGCGGCGGCCGCGATGGCGGCGGTGGCGGCGATCGTGCTGGCGTTCGCGTGCCCGCCGGCCGGGGCGCACGTGCCCGCCGCGGCGGGCGGCGGCCTCACCTTCGCCGCGTCCGGGGACGGGGCGCTGTTGCCGGAGCCGGCGGCCCGCGGGCCGGT
>JBJTPA010000180.1:0-15738 GCA_046074885.1 Planctomycetaceae bacterium | reverse complement strand
GACGCGGAGATCCGGTTGCGAGGCAACCGGACCACGGGGTGGCCCGCGACCACGATCGCGTCGGCAGACCGGATTCCCGTAGCCCAGTCGCTCGCGACTGGGATCCGGCCCGCCCATCGGCGGGAGCATCCGGTTGCGAGGCAACCGGACCACGGGGTGGCCCGCGACCACGATCGCGTCGGCCGCGGCGGCTCACGCCCGAGGATCACGCGCGGGCCGCATGCCCCCCGCGACGATCCGCGCGATCGTCGCGTCGGCGAGGCGGTCGAGGGCCCGGACGGCGATTTCGAGGTGCTCCTCGCGGGTGTCCTCGATCCTGTTGTGGCTGATGCCGTGGAGGCTCTGCACGAAGAGCATCACGGTGGGCACGCCGGCCCGGGCCACCTCGGCCGCGTCGTGGAGCGGTCCCGAGGGCAGCCGGTGCGACGTGCCGCAGGTCTCGCCGATCGCCGCGTCGCAGAGGTCGATGAGCGCGGGGTCGAAGGGCTGCGGGGCGATCCGCCAGAGCCGCTCCCACGACACGGTCACGTGGCCCTCGGCCGCGAAGCGGTCGGCGGCGGCGCGGGCGTCGGCGAGCATGGCGGCGAGGGCCGCGGGGTCGAGGTGCCGCTGGTCGAGGGTGATCCGGCACTCCGCGACGACGCTCGTGACGATGCCGGGCTTCGTGGTGCAGGACCCGATCGTGCAGACGCCGCCGTGGCGGGCCGCGATGGAATAGATCTCGGTCCCCATTTTTGAAGCCGCCAGAAAGGCGTCGCGGCGGCGATGCATGGGGGTGGAGCCGGAATGGGCTGCCTGGCCGTGAAAGGTGACGGCGTGGCGCTCGACGCCGCAGGTGCCGAGGACGGCGCCGAGCGGCAGGTCGAGGTCGAGGAGCACGGGCCCCTGCTCGATGTGGAGTTCCAGGTAGGCCGCCGCGGTCCCGAGTTCCGCGCCGCTCTCCTTCACCCGCTCGAAGTCGATGCCGACGGCGGCGAGCGCGTCGGGCAGGCGGACGCCGTCCCGATCGACGAGCCGGCGGGCCTCGTCCATGTCGAGGCTGCCGGAGCAGGCGCTCGAGCCGAACAGGCTCTTGCCGAACCGCGCCCCCTCCTCGTCGGCCCAGTCCACGACGCGGATGGTCACGGGGGGCCGGCCCGCGTACTGCGCGTGGATGCGGCGGAGCACCTCGACGCCGGCCACGACGTTCAAGCAGCCGTCGAGCCAGCCCCCGTCGGGTACCGAGTCGATGTGGCCGCCGATGAGGAGCGCCTCGGGCCGGTCGCCGGGGAGCGTGGCCCAGAAATTCCCGGCGGCATCGACGTGGGTCTCGACGGGGAGCCCCTCGAACCGGCCCCGCAGCCACTCCCGGGCCTTCCGCCACGTGGGCGTGAACGCCACCCGCTGGGCCCCGTGCTCGTCACCCGTGAGGGCCCGGAGGTCCTTCAGTTCGCGAACGGTTCGCCGGGGATCGAGAAGTGCCTTCATGGCTTCCATCGTGGGCGGCCGGCGCCCGGCGTGGCAATCCCGTTCGGCACCGACGGCGGAATCCCACCCTCTCACTCCGGGAGAGGGCAGGATGAGGGTGCTTGGCGGCTGTCCGCAACGCTCCTGCACCCTCACCCGGCCTGCGGCCGGCCTCTCCCAGAGGGAGAGGCGAGGAAGGCAACGTGCGGTCGCGACGGCGCGTGCCGAGCCGAACCGGCTTGACGGCATGGCGACGCGCCGCCGTGGTATCCCGCCGCCAGCCCGTGCCGTATCCTGTGGACTCTCGGGCCCGGGAGCTTCACACCCACGATGCCGATTCAGCCGCTGATCGACGCCGCGACCGCTGCCGCCGCGATGGCCGAGATCAAGCCGCCCCTCTCCCCGCAGGAGGCCCGGGGCGAGGCCGACCGCTGCCTCTACTGCTTCGACGCCCCGTGCATCATGGCCTGCCCGACGGGCATCGACGTCCCGACCTTCATCAGGAAGATCGCCCACGACAACGTCTCGGGGGCGGCCCGCACGATCCTCGAGGCCAACGTGCTCGGCGCGAGCTGCGCCCGCGTCTGCCCGACGCAGGTGCTCTGCGAGGGGGCTTGCGTGATGCTCGACCTCGAGAAGGACCCGATCCAGATCGGCCGGCTGCAGCGGTTCGCCACCGACCACGTCGCCCTCCGCGGCATCCAGGTGTTGCATGCCGCCGCGACGAAGACCGGGAAACGCGTCGCCGTGATCGGCGCCGGCCCCGCCGGCCTCGGCTGCGCCGCCGAGCTCGCCCGGCTCGGCCATGCGGTCACGGTCTTCGACAGGAAGCCCGCCGCGGGCGGCCTCAACACCTACGGCATCGCCTACTACAAGATGCGGCCCGAGGTGAGCCTCGACGAGGTGCGGATGATCGAGCGGCTGGGCGTCGAGTTCCGCACCGGCGTCGAGGTGGGCCGCGACGTTCCGGCCGCCGACCTCGAAAGCGACTTCGACGCCGTCTTCCTCGGCATCGGCCTCGGCGGCGCGAACCGCCTCGGCATCCCGGGCGAGGACCTGCCCGAGGTGGTCGACGCGCTCGAGTTCATCGAGTGGATCCACACGCGGCCGCTCGAGGAGGTGCCGGTGGGCCGCCGCGTGGCGGTGCTCGGCTGCGGCAACACGGCGATCGACGCCGTGACGCAGGCCCGCCGGCTGGGGGCGGAGACGGCGACGATCATCTACCGCCGCGGCCCCGACGACATGTCGGCCTACGACTTCGAGCACGAGCTCGCGAAGGCCGACGGCACCGGCTTCATGTTCCACGCCGCGCCGGTCGAGGTGCTCGGCGAACAGGGCCACGTCGCCGGCCTGCGGCTCGCCCGCACCGAGGTCCGCGACGGACATGCGGCCGTCGTGCCCGGCAGCGAGTGGGTCGAGCCGTTCGACCTCGTCCTGAAGGCCGTCGGGCAGGAGAAGCAGGTCGCCCTCCTGCAACGGATGTTTCCGGGGCTGAAGCTCGACGCACGCGGCCGCGTCGAGCACGACCCGGCCACGATGCGGACGAGCCTGCCCAAGGTCTTCGCCGGCGGCGACTGCACGAGCGGCGGCCGCGAGGTGGTCAATGCGGTCGCGGAGGGGAAGAAGGCCGCCCGCGGCATCCATCTTCAAATCGTCGGTGGCACGGTCACCGGCCCGGTGCAACCCTCGCGGCTCGGCGTGGCGGGGGCGCCCGTCGGCTCCGGCTTCGACCGGCCGATCCGCGTCCACGAACTGGAGGCGGCCCTGCAACGGGGCTGACGCGCGCCATGGCCGACCTCGTGACCGACTTCGCGGGCATCAAGAGCCCGAACCCCTTCTGGGTGGCCAGCGGCCCGCCGTCGAACACGGCCCACCAGGCCCACCGCGCCTTCGAGGCGGGCTGGGGGGGCGTGGTCTGGAAGACGATCGGCGACCCGATCGTGAACGTCGCGTCCCGCTACTCCGCGCTGAACCTGGGGCCCGTGCGGATGGCGGGCTTCAACAACATCGAGCTCATCAGCGACCGCTCCCCGGAGACGAACTTCCGCGAGATCGCCGAGGTGAAGAGGCGGTGGCCCCACCACGCGGTGATCGCGTCGCTGATGGTGGACACCCGCGAGCGGTGGCACGAGTTCGTGAAGCGGAGCGCCGACGCGGGAGCCGACGGCATCGAGCTCAACTTCGGCTGCCCGCACGGCATGTGCGAGCGGGGCATGGGCTCCGCGGTGGGCCAGAACCCGGAGGTGGCCGGGGTGATCGTGGGCTGGGTGATGGAGGCGGCCACGGTCCCCGTGATCGTGAAGCTCACGCCCAACATCACGAACGTGGTGTTCGCGGCCCAGGCCGCGAAGGAGGCCGGCGCGAACGCGATCTCGCTCATCAACACGATCAACAGCATCACCAACGTGAACCTCGACACGCTCGTGCCTGAGCCCCACGTCGCGGGCCGCAGCTCCCACGGCGGCTACTGCGGCCCGGCGGTCAAGCCGATCGCGCTCAACATGGTGCATGCCTGCGCGGCCGATCCCGAGGTGGGCCTGCCGATCTCCGGCATCGGCGGCATCGGCACGTGGCGAGACGCGGCCGAGTTCGTCGCGCTCGGTGCATCCACGCTCCAGGTCTGCACGGCGATCATGCACCACGGCTTCCGGATCGTGGAGGACATGGCCGAAGGCCTCTCGGCCTACCTCGACTCCAAGGGCCTCAAGAGCCTCGCCGACCTCCGGGGCCGGGCGGTGGAGCACGTGGGCGACTGGAAGACGCTCGACCTGAACTACAAGCGGGTGGCCCGGATCGACCACGGCAAGTGCATCGGCTGCAACCTCTGCTACATCGCCTGCGAGGACGGCGCCCACCAGTGCATCGACCTCGTGGACTCGACGCCCTACGGCCTCGGGCCCGGCCGCGTGCCGGGCAAGCCCGTGCCCCTGGTGCGCGAGGCCGACTGCGTGGGCTGCAACCTCTGCTCGCTCGTGTGCCCGGTGGACGGCTGCATCACGATGACGCCCGTCGACACGGACAGGCCGGCCATGACGTGGGAGCAGTACCAGGGCCGCCTCGCCGCCGGCACGATGCAGCCGCTGCCGGCGCATCCCTGAGGCGTCAACCGCTCGAGCCTCGCGCCGACGCGATCACCTTGTCACGTGGCCCGGTTGCCTCGCGACCGGGAGCCGGCCCGTGGATCGACAGGCACATCCGGCTGCGAGGCAACCGGACCACGGATGAGCCCGCGGATCACGGTGCACGCCTCGCCACCTCACGACCGCGGCATTGCAGTCGCGGCGCCGCCCGCGCGCCGCCCGCGCCACCAGTCCATCAACAGGTCGTGGGACGGCGTGACGACCACGTACACGGCCAGCGACAGGATCGCGAGGCCGCGCGGATCACGCGGCAGGTTGGCCCCGGGCAGCCACCACCAGGCGGCGGCCACCACCGCCCACGTGGGCACGAGCAGCGGCAGCGCCGCGGCGTGGATCCGCACGAGCGCCGTGCCGAGCGATCGCGGGCCGTCGATGGCCCCGCAGCCGAGGGCCGGCGCGAGCAGCCGCATCTGCCGCCAGGCGTGCCACCCGAGGAAGTAGCAGCCGACCGCGAAGAGCGGGTCGGCCACCGACTCGAGCAGGCCGATCACCGCCAGGTCCTCCACCGTGGCACGCGGTCGGCCCGGCGCCCCCGGATCCCCGCGCGAGCGCAGCGCCTCGGCCGCGAGGCCCGCCGCCCCGAGGACGACGAGCACGATTCCCGTCGCCCGGACGACCGCCGGATCGTACCGCGGGTCTCCTCCCGCGAGGGCCGCCACCGCGGCGGCGACCTCGGCCGACGCCTCCGGCTGCACGGCCAGCGGGATGCCGAGCACGGGCGCTCCGCGGGCCAGCGCCGCGAGGGCCAGTGCCCGCGGCCGCCGCACCGGGGGCGGGGACTGGGTGTCGGCGTGCGCCGCCCCGAAGTGCCAGCCGCTGAGCGCGACGAACACCATCAGCACCGGAAGCGGCGCGATCGCGAAGGCTCCGCTGGCGACGGCCATCAGCACGAGATACCCCGCGCACAGCGAGGCGACGGCCGCCGTGTCGCCGCCCACGCGGCGGGTCACCGCGAGATCGGCCGCGCCGTGCGGCAGGCCCACGAACACGAGCGACGACAGCCACGGCCAAGGGGCCGCAGCCGCCGACCAGGCCGGCCCGAACGCCAGGCAGGCCGACGCGGCCCCCGCGAAGGCCAGCAGCGGCACGACGCGGAAGGCGAGGGCGTCGAACCTCGCGGTCGCGGAGGCACGCGGCGGTTCCAGCATGGCCGTCACCTCCGGCGCACGCACGGGGCGTGCCGGCCCGCCCTGGGACGGGCCGGCACGTCACCCGTGGAATCCTGGACCTAGTGGCGGCCCGAGTCGTGCCCCAGCGCCTTGATGCCGTGGTAGGCCACGAGACCGAAGCCGACCTTGTTGATCACGTCGGCGACGTTGTAGACGATCTCGCGCAACTCGCCGTAGCCGGACCGGGCCATGAGAAAGCCGATCGGGTAGATCGCCCATCCGACGAGCACGAACAGCCGCATGGTCTCCAGCGCCTTGGCCAGCGGGGCCGGGGCCTCGGAGATCGACTGCCCGAGCTGGAGATAGAGCACCCCCACGATGAGCGCCTCGCAGACGCAGGAGACGATGAAGAACGTCCACCAGCGCTCCGAGTTCACCGCCGAGGTCTCGGCGACGAAGGCCGTCGCGATCATGGCCACGTCGAGGATCACGAGCTGCCAGAAGAACTTGGCCCCCCGGTCGCCCATCCGCAGGAGCAGCGGGAACTTCACGAGCAGCAGCGGCGTGGTGAACAGCCAGTCGATGTAGCGGAGCGCCGTCGGGAACTGCCCGCCGGTCGCCTTGTACACGTCGGTCATCTTCAGGTAGTGGAAGCAGGCGATCGCACAGATCAGGCCCGCCACGACCATCGCGCTGCGATAGGGAGGCTCCACCTCGTTGCGGAGGAGGAAGAAGTAGAGCGCACCCGCGCCCATCGCGACGGTGCCGGCGAAGAACAGGTAGAGCGTGATCGACTTGAGGAGCGGGTTCGCCGCAAAATCCGCAGAGAGTGCCGCGGCGTCCGCCGCGGCCAGCAGTGGGGTCATCGTTTCATCTCCCGGGTGATGCCGCGCCCCGGGGGCAGCGGCGAAGGGGCGGCGGGACCGCGCCCCGCCGCGTCAGGCAACGCTCGACTCGTGCCCTCAAACCGTACGAGACCGGGCAAGCGTCGGCCGATGCGCGTCAAGCGAGCCGGTCGGCCTTCCCGGCCGGAAGCGCGGCCCGATGGCGGTTTTCCCCGGGTCCGTCACCCAGCCTCGACGGGTCGGACTCCTGGGGCCCCGCGACCGGGATCGCGACGGCGGCGGGTACACTCCGTCGATCTCCCGGATCTCCGCCATCCGCGCGCCGAGTCGTCTCATGCCGCTCCGCCCCTGCCCCCTGCTGATCGGCGGCGAGTGGACGACCGTGTCGGGCGTCGCCACCACGCCCGTCCACAATCCCTCGGTCGGCGAGGTCATCGCCGAGACGCCGCTGTGCGGCGCCGGCGTCGTGGACCAGGCCGTGCAGGCGGCCGCGCAGGCGTTTCCGGCGTGGATGGAGACGCCGCCGGTCGAGCGGGCGCGGATCCTGTTCCGGCTCAAGGTGCTCCTCGAGGACCACTTCGACGAACTGGCCCGCAGCGTCACCACCGAGCACGGCAAGACGCTCGCCGAGGCCCGCGGCGACGTCCGCCGGGGCCTCGAGAACATCGAGTACGCCTGCGGGGCCCCGAGCCTGCTGATGGGCGAGTCGGCCGAGAGTGTGGCCCGCGGCATCGACTGCGACTCGATCCGCCAGCCGCTCGGCGTCGTGGCGGGCATCACGCCCTTCAACTTCCCGGCGATGGTGCCCCTCTGGATGTGGCCGCTCGCCGTCGCCTGCGGCAACACGTTCGTGCTCAAGCCGAGCGAGAAGGTGCCGCTGACGACGATCCGGATCGCGGAACTCGCCATGCAGGCCGGCCTGCCGCCGGGCGTGCTCAACGTGGTGCACGGCGGCCGCGAGGCCGTGGACGCGATCCTCGACCATCCGCGCATCAAGGCCGTGTCGTTCGTGGGCTCGACGCCGATCGCGAAGTACGTCCACGAGCGGGGCACGAGAAGCGGCAAGCGGGTGCAGGCCGCCGGCGGGGCGAAGAACTTCGTGCTCGTGATGCCCGACGCCGACGTCTCGCCGACCGCGAACGGCATCTTCGAGGCGGCCTTCGGCTGTGCCGGCGAGCGGTGCATGGCGGGCTCGACGGCGATCGCGATCGGGCGGGCCGCCGACACCGTGCTGCCGCAGCTCGTGGACGTGGTCTCGAAGGTCCGGGTCGGCCCCACCGACCGCGATCCCGACGCCCAGATGGGCCCGGTGATCACCCCCGAGCACAGGGCGCGAGTCTGCGACCTGATCACGCAGGCCGCCGCCGCCGGCGCGACTCCGCTGACCGACGGCCGCACCACGAAGGTGGCGTCGGACCCCGGCGGCTTCTTCGTGGGCCCCACGGTCCTCGACCACGTCCGCCCGGGCATGGTGACCATGCAGGAGGAGGTCTTCGGCCCGGTGCTCAACGTCGTCCGCATGGACGGCCTCGACGCCGCGATCGAGCTGGCCAACTCCTCCCCCTACGGCAACGGCGCCGCGATCTTCACCCGCAGCGGCAAGGCGGCCCGCGAGTTCCGCCACCGCGTGCAGGCGGGCATGGTGGGGATCAACATCGGCGTGCCCGCCCCGATGGCATTCTTCCCGTTCAGCGGCTGGCACGCCTCCTTCTTCGGCGACCTCCACCTCCAGGGCCGCGAGAGCGTGGCTTTCTACACGCAGCAGAAGGTGACGACGACCCGCTGGTTCAGCATGGGCGAGGGCACGATCTGGGCGGATCGGTAGGGATGTCCCGCCGGCGCGGGTCGGATGCCGCCCGGCCGCGCGGCGGTCACCGAGTCTCGGCGGAGGCTGACACGCGGGCCGCTGGTCAAGCGTGGGCTACCGTCGGGGCGGCTGCCTCGAGCACGTCCGCCACCGGCCGCGGCATCCCGTAGAGTTCGCCCTGGAACAGGTCCACGCCGTCCGCGACGAGCCGTGCCAGTTGCTCCTCGCTCCGGGTGTATTCCGCGACGGTCGTGATCCCGCGGGCCCGGCAGATGCTCACGACGGTGCGGACGAACTCCCGCTGCAGGGGATCGTCGTCGACGTATCCGGTCACGAGCTGGTCCAGCTTCACGATGGCCAGCGGGTATTGCGTGAGATACCGCAATCGGCAGATGCCGCTGCCGAAGTCGTCGACCGCGACCGCCACGCCCGCCGCCGCGAGCGCCTCCAGCCGGGGCCGGACCACTTCCTGCGGCGCCGCCACGCACCGCGAGGCGATCTCCAGGATGATGCGGCCGCAGCCGTCGGGCATCCGCTGGATGAGGTCGAGGAACGACGCGGGAAACGTCTCGGATTCGAACGTCTCGTGCGTCACGTTGACGGAGAGCCGCACCTCCGGATGCGAGCCGAGAATCTCGAGGGCCCGCTGCAGCATCATCCGGTCGAATCGTTCGAGCAGGCCGTTCGCCTGGCCGGCGATGAAGAAGTCGGCCCGCGATCCCATGGTCCGGCGCAGGCCGTCGAACCGCGCCAATGCCTCGTGGTAGACGGCGCGACCATCACCCGGCGTCACCACCGGCTGCAGCCACACCTCCCATCTGCCGAGGTCCATGCACGCCGTCAATTGTCGGGCCTGGTCGCCGGTGAACTGCCCCGACCCGACGTCGACCACCCGGTTGCCCCCCGCCGCCCGTGCCTCGCCGGCCGCGGCCTCGGCCACGCGCAGGGCCAGGTCGTAGTCGCCGTCGGGCACGCCGGCCACCCCGATCGACGCGCGCAGGGGAAACCGCGGCGCGAACCCCGGAACCTCGATGTCGCCGATCGCCCGGAGGAGTCGCTCCGCCCGGGGCACGACGTCGGGGTGTTTGGCATGCCGCACGCACGCGAGAAAGGTGTCCCCCATCAGGCGGCTCGTAAGCGATGGGTGGGGAAACGTTTGGTTCAGCGCCAAGGCCGCGCCCAGCAGCACGTCGTCGGTCTGCTTGTGTCCGATGTAGTGGCTGATCGCCTCGAAGTCGTCGAGCACGACGAAGATCAGGGACAGTTCCACCCCTGACGACAGCTGTTCCTTGCCGGCCACGAGCAGGCGTGATATCGCCCAGCGGGTGAGCAGCCCCGTGAGCGGATCACGGTTGTTGATGTGACGGCCGATGAGCGGGCCGCCGGCGATCAGCGGCTGCAGGAGGATCGCGACGCGACCGTCGCCGCTGCCACGCATCCCGAACGACATGGCGTGCGGGTGCCCGCGCTCGTCGAGCACGCGGGAGGTGCAGAAGTGCGTTTCGCCGGCCCCCGCCCACTCGATCGCGGCGGCGATCGCGTCGCGCTCGGATGATTCGAGGATGGACAGCAGCGAGTCGCCGGCATGCAGGTGAAGAACCGAGGTGATCGCCACGTCCGGCGTCAGGGCAGCCGCGAGGATGACTCCCTTCCCGTCGACGTCGATCCGATGCGGCCCGAGGGGATGCTCGACGAGGCCGGGCACGTGGGCCGACCGGTTGACCGCCTCGAGCACGAGCCAGCAGATGTCCTGCAGGGACTGGCCGCTCGTGACGGTGTCGACCCAGCCGCGGCGCCCGGTCTCGCTCGGCACGAAGGGGCACGCCGAGTCCGAGATGACGAGGATGGGCACGCCCGGGAAATCGGCCCAGGTCTCGGAGACGGCCCGATGCGCGTCCGACGGATCGACCAGCACCACGAGGATCGCCGGTCGTTCGTCCGCCACGCGGTGCATTTCCGAGACGTCGCGAGCCTCCGACACCTCGACCGGGTGAACGCCCAGCGCCGCGACGAGGTCGGCGCCCACGCCGGGGCCGCAGACTCGGACGACGACGTGCGGAATCGCGAGTTCCACGCGGCACCTGGAGTTTGGAGTTGGTGGCGAGCGCTCGGGAGCGGAACGCTAGGGACCGGGCCTCGCCCGGGAACAGCGGACGCCCACGGGAAGGCGAGGCTCGCGGGGCCGGCCCGGCAGACACCCCGGCGAGATGACGGTTCGCGGCGGCCCACGTGCGGGCACCGGAGTTTCCCCGGCACCCGCGGCCGGCGTAGGGTTCCGCATGCCGTGGACGCCCGCTTTCGACGCGTGGTTGAACGCCCCTGACTGGTGGCTCTGGATCGGGTGGTCGGTCGGGCCCGACGTCGCGCTGCTCGCAGGCTTGTTCGGGCTTTGGCGGGTCCTCGTGCGGACGCGGCGCGAGGCGCGGCAGGAGGCGACGAAGGTCGGGGATGCGCTGGCCCGCCGCACGGAGACCCTGCGCTGGGCGACGGAACTGGCCGATGTCGGGGTGTGGTACTGGGATCTGCCGACCGGGGCGGTCGAGTGGACCGACCGCGCCAAGGCACAGTTCGCGCTGCCGCCGGGCCGGACTCCGAGCCTGGACTACTTCTTCTCGGTGATGCACCCGGAGGATCGTGACCGGGTCCGGGCCGCGATCGACCGCTCGCTCGCCGATCGGCAGGACTACCGCACCGTGTTCCGGGCCGTGCATCCCGACGGCTCGCAGCACTGGATCGCCGCGATGGGCCGCGCCCTCTACGATCCGCACGGCACACCATCCTCCATGGGGGGCGTGACGCTCGACGTCACCCGGCTCCGCCAGATCGAGGGCGATCTGCTCGCGCTCCGGGTGATCACCCAGGAACAGGCGACCGAACTGGAGCTGGCCCGGCGGTTCCAGTTCCTCGCCGAGAACGCCTCCGACGTGGTCATGGAGACCGACGACGCCGGCGTCATCCGCTGGATCACGCCGTCGGTGCGGCAACGGATCGGCCGCGACCCCGGGGGCCTGATCGGCGCCCGATTCGCGGAACTCGTCCACCCCGACGAACGAGATCGCGTGCGCGCGATGGAAGACCAGGTGAAGCGGGGCGAGGCGGCCGAGTCGCGGTTGCGGCTGCGGCTCGCAGACCACAGCCATCGGTGGTTTTCCGTCTCCCTGCGACCGGTCTTCGACGACCACCAGGCGGTGGTCGGCCGCGTGGGCGGCTGGCGCGACGTCCACCGCGAGGTGCAGGCCCAGGAGGTCGTGGCCGCGGAACGCGCGCGGCTCCGCGCCACGCTCGAAGGCATGCTCGACCCGCTCGCGATCATCGAGCCGGTGCGCGACGACGATCGCCGCATCGTGGACTTCACCTACCTCGACGTGAACCCGGCTGCGTGCGCCTGGCTCCGGACGGACCGCGACCATCTCCTGGGCTCCCGACTGCGCCTGTCCTTTCCGGAGGTCGAGTCGTCGGGCCTGCTCCGGCTCCTCGCCGGGTTGACCGACACGGGCCATCCGCTCGTGCTGGATGATTTTCCGTTCGTGCTTCGGGGCACCGACCTCCGGCGGCTCGACGTGCGCGGCATCCGCGGCGACGACTGGCTCAGCCTCGTGTGGCGGGACGTCACCGAGCGGCACGACGCCGGGGAGAGGCTCGCCGCCTCCGAGGAGCAGTTCCGGCTCCTGGCCGAGAACTCCACCGACGTCATCCTCCGGCTCGACGCGGACGACACGATCCTCTGGATCTCGCCCTCGGTCACGCCCGTCCTCGGCTGGAAGCAGGCGGACGGAGTCGGGCACGACGGCAAGGAGTTTCTCGCCACCGCCGAGACCCGCGACCAGTTCCAGCGCGACAAGGCCCGCGTCCTTGCGGGCCAGGGGGCCGTCTCCCGGGCCCAGGTGCGGGCCGCCACGAGCGACGTCCACTGGATGGAGGTTCATTCGTTCCCGTACCGCACGCCCGAGGGAGTCGTGAGCGGCATGGTGGCCTCGATGCACGTCGTCGATGCGGAGGTGCGGATGGAGCAGGACCTCGAGCGCCGGGCCCGCGTGGACGAACTGACGGGGCTGCTCAACCGCAGGGAGTTGCTGGAGCGGCTCGAGGCCGCCGTGGCGCGCCGCGAGCGGACCATCGGCCTCCTGTGGTGCGACATCGACGCGTTCAAGGCGATCAACGACGCCCATGGCCACGCCGCCGGCGACGCCGTGCTGAAGGCTCTCGCCGAGAGGATTCGCGACGGACTGCGGTCGGCCGACGACATCGGCGGTCGGATCGGAGGCGACGAGTTGGTCGTGGTCCTCCACGGGCTCACCCAATTCGACGAGGCGGTGGCCTTCGCCGAGAACCTCCGCCGCCGAGCCGCCGAGTCGATTCACGCCGGAGACGACCTGATCCAGGCGACGATCAGCATCGGCGTGACGATCGTCGGGGCCGACGAAGGCGTCGACGCCGTCCTGGCCCGTGCGGACGACGCGATGTACCAGGCCAAGGAACACGGCAAGAACCGCGTGGTCCCCGTCCCGCCACCGGCCGCCGTCCTCGCCGGGAGTCGGTGATTGCTGCCGGCGTCAGGCGGCGGGCGGGTCGGCCGGCGCCGGTGGCTCGGTGTCGGCCGCCGCCACGGACGCCCGCCCCATCTCGTCGGCGGCTTCCTCGGACAAAAAGTCGCTCGTGGCGTGGCGGGCCATGTCCTCGAGCGGCGCGATGAGGTCGCACTGGCTGAAGACCCGCACCAGGAACCGGGGCACGGCCGGCCCCTGGTTGACCGCGGAGAACGGCTCCTCCGTGATGCTCATGAGCGCCTCGTCCCGGCCATCCCCGTCGATGTCCCCGAGGATGAACGACACGTTGGTGTGAATCGCCCCCCACAACGGCGCGCGCACCTTGCCCGCGTGGTCGCACCTCCGCAGCTTCGGCAGCAACTCGGTCAGCCAGTACCGCCGTTCGTCCGGTCGGCACAGCAGTTGCACCGTCGTCACGTGCGGATTGTCGATGAACGGCCGCAGCGTGGCGTCGAACACCTCCTGGCGGCGGAACATGCGGCAACATGCGTTGAACCACCTCACCTCGCCGTACACGGTCGTGGCGAAGTCCGCGAACTCCTGCCGCATCCTCTTGGCGCCGATGAGATGAATGTCGGCCTGCCCGGCGGTCGTCAGGCTGGAGACGTTCCGCTTGATGATGTCCAACTTGTCGAACATCCGGTGCTCGCGGGCCTCGCCCCGCAGGTCGCGGATCAGCAGCAGGGCGCAGAGCAGGAGGATGATGCCGATCCCGACGGTTTCCGAGACGAGCCCCATGAAGCTCAGGAGCATGGCCACGAGGGCCGCGATGATGCCGGCGACGACGTCCCAGTCGATGCGAAGCAGGCGGCGCAGCGGCACGGCGGCACTCCTCGGCGACGGAAGGCACGGTGGAGGCATCCTGCCGCGGAAACGGTGGGCCGCGTGCGGACGGCCCGCCCCGAAGTGGCCTGGGAACACTACGGTCCGGGCGACGTCGGCGGCCACGCCGCACGTGAAGTCACGAGCGGTGCGCACGCGACAGTTTTTCATTCGAGCCGCCGCGGCGGCGAGCGGCGCCGTGCATGGACAGCCCCGCGTTGCCCGAAGGAAGCCCGGCGCGCGCGCGACGGGTATGCGAGTGGCGGGCCGAACGGCTCCGCGGTGGCCGGTTGGTGCCGCAAACCGCAATCCCCGCGCTGACGCTTGGGGCTTCCTGGCGGATTGCGATGCCCTGCGAGGGGTTCCCCATCCCCTCGAGACGGCCTGCCGGAGCGCAGCGGACACGGAGTGAGCCGAAGCCCGGAGGGCGAAGGCGAACGTCCGGCGAGGGGGCGTGGGGAATCCCGAGCCGCGCCGCCACCTCCGGTACGACCCTCGGCCGGATTACACTGCCGTGCTCGCGAAGGAGGTTCGAGCATGACCCTGCTCATCAAGAACGCCGACATCGTCAACGCGGACTCGCGGTACACGGCCGACATCCTCTGCGAGGGGGACGTGATCGCGCGGATCGACCGCGGGATCGCCGCCCCGCCCGGGGCCGAGGTCATCGATGCGACGGGGAAGCACGTGTTCCCGGGGTTCATCGACCCCCACACGCACATCTACCTGCCCTTCATGGGCACGTTCTCCAAGGACGACTACGAGACCGGCACGAAGGCCGCGCTCGTGGGGGGCACGACGACGCTCTTCGAGATGGTCTGCCCGTCGCGGTCGATGACGCACGCGGAGGGCTTCGCCTTGTGGAAGCGGCAGGCGCATGCAAAGGCCTGCTGCGACTACTCGTTCCACATGGGCGTGACGCGTTTCGACGCGGATTCGCCCGCCCAGCTCCGCGAGATCGTGAAGGCCGGCGTGGGCAGCTTCAAGGTGTTCCTCGCCTACAAGGGGGCCTTCGGCGTGGACGACGCCGAGTTGTGGAACACGCTGGAACTCGCCCGGGAGCTCGGCGTGGTCGTCACCGCCCACTGCGAGAACGAGACGCTCGTGGCCGAGCTGCAGAAGAAGCTGCTCGCCGCGGGCCGCACCGGGCCGGAGGCCCACCACGACAGCCGGCCGCCGCGGGTGGAGGCCGAGGGCGTGAACCACCTGATGACGTTCGCGGAGCTGACCGGCGCGACCGTCTACATCGTGCACCTCTCCTGCCGGGAGGCGCTCGAGCGGGCGATCGCGGCCCGGGAGCGGGGCGTGAGGGTGTTCGTGGAGACGCTCATCCAGTACCTCGTGCTCGACAAGACCTGGGCCGAGCGGCCCGGCTTCGAGGGGGCGAAGTACGTGATGTCGCCCCCGCTCCGCGACGCGGCCAACCAGGCCGTGCTCTGGGACGGCCTCGCGGGCGGCCTCGTGAACACGGTGGCCACCGACCACGCGCCGTTCGACTTCGCGGGGCAGAAGCCGATGGGCAGGGACGACTTCACGAGGATCCCCAACGGCATCCCGTCGCTCGAGGATCGGGTGAACCTGCTCTGGACCCACGGCGTCAAGCGGGGCCGGCTCACGCTCCAGCAGTTCGTGGCCGTGGGCAGCACGAACGCCGCGCGGATCTTCGGCCTCTGGCCCCGGAAGGGCGTCATCCAGCCGGGCGCCGACGCCGACCTCGTGGTCTACGACCCGGCCTACCGGGGCACGATCGGCGCGAGGACGCAGACCCAGAACGTGGACTACAACGCCTTCGAGGGTTTTCCGATCGAGGGGCGGCCCGCCGTGGTGACCGTCCGCGGCCAGGTGGCCGTCCGCGACGGCAGGTTCTGCGGCACCGTGGGCCGGGGCCGGTTCCTGGCCCGGACGCCGGCCGGGGCCGCTGCCGCCCGCTGATTCCCGGCCGGATTGTGGCCTCCCCCCGGCGGGCACGGCCTGCCATGATCCCCCGCGACGTGTCCCGCCGGCCGCACTCCGCGACCGCGG
>JBJTPA010000179.1:0-4253 GCA_046074885.1 Planctomycetaceae bacterium | reverse complement strand
CCGCCCCACCGCGCTGACGATGCCGTAGGTGAGCGTTCGGTCGAGCCCGAACGGGTTGCCGATCGCCCAGGCCATCTCGCCGACCTCGACGCGGTCGCTGTCGCCCCACACTGCCGTCGGCAGCCCGGTGGCCGCGATCCGCAGCACCGCGAGGTCCGTGGCGGCGTCGGCCCCGACCAGCTCCGCGGGAAACCGCCGGCCGTCCGAGAGCGTCACCACGATCCCCGTGCTGCGGGCCACCACGTGGTAGTTCGTCACGATCACGCCGTCCGCACCGACGATCACACCCGAGCCGACGGTCTCGTCCACCCCGCCGCCGGCGTCCAGCCCGCGAAGCGACTCGAACTCGTCGGCGAGGCTGGCGACCCGGCGCGTGCCCGTGACGTTGACCACGGTGGGGCCGATGATCCGGGCGAGCGTGGTGAACAGCTTGCCGACCGTGCTCAGCTCGGCCACCTCGGCCGCGTCGCGGATCGCCCGCAGCTCGGCCCGCGTCCGCGCGTACTGCACCCGGCCGGACAGCGGCGGGAGCGCGACGAGCGTCACGAGCACCACGAACCCGACGAACAGCACGATCGTGCGCCGGTTCGCCGCCGATCCCTCGCCGCCAGCCATCGCGCCTCCTCGTCAGGATCCCGGCGTCGCGGCCCCGCCGGCCACCTCGGCCAGCGACCGCCGCACCAGGTCGATCGCGGTCCGCGCGGCCCGCGGGCCGGCCACGTCGGGCCCGCCCCCGAGCGTATGCTCGACCCGCACCCGGCCGGAAGGGCCGACGACCGAAACGTCCAGGACCGGGCGTCCCTCGGCGCCGGGACGCGGGCCGCCCACGCCGACGCCCACGCAGGCGGCGAATTCCCTCCTCGCCCGCTCGGCGAGCGCGTCGGCCGCCTCCGGACCGACATGGCCATCGGTCGGAGGCACGACGAGGCCGCCGGCCACCGCGGCGGCAACGCCCGCCGACAGCCGCCCCCGCGCCTGGGCCAGAAGCGCCGCCACCCGCCCCTCGGTGCCCACCTCCGCCGAGGCGACCGACAGCCCGCGGGCGGCGACCTCGCGCACGACGGCGTCCTCCACCTCGTCGTCCTCGACGCCGAACACGAGCGGTCCCAGGCACGAGCGGATCGTCGCCTCGTCGGCGGCGATCGCCGCGCGGCATCCGGCAGCGTCCCGCCCCCGCGCCGTGATCCGCAGCGTGATCGTGGCCTGGTGGGCCGTGATCCCCACGAGCGGCTCGCGTCCGCGCCGCACGAGGTCGGGCAGCATCGCCTCGATCGCGCTCTCGCCGGCGCCGAAGCACCTGATCCGCCGCTGGACGATCGTGCCGCCGCCGGGCACGAGCGTCGCGAGCGCGGGCCCCACGCTCTCGCGCCACATCGCCTTCATCTCGGCCGGCACGCCCGGCAGCGCGACCACGCGGCACGTGCCGCCGCCCGGCCGGGGCACGTCGAGGTCGATCCCCGGGGCCGTGCCGCCCGGGTTCGGCACGATCCGGCTGCCGCGCGGGAAGAGCGCCTGCCGCCGGTTCGACTCGGGCATCGGCGCGCCCCGGAGGGCGAACCGGCCCTCGATCGCAGCGAGCGCTGCGGCGTCGGGCACGAGCGGCACGCCCGCCAGCGACGCGAGCACGTCGCGGGTCAGGTCGTCGGCCGTCGGGCCGAGGCCGCCGGTGGCCACGACGAGTTCGACGCGGCCCGCGGCGATGCGGAAGGCCTCGACGCCGGCGGCGAGCGTGTCCGGGGCCGTCGTGTGGAAGGCGGTGCGGATGCCGAGGATCGCCAGTTCCGCCGAGATCCACCGGCTGTTCGTGTCGAGCCGCGCGCCGGTCGTCAACTCGTCGCCGATCGCGATGACCTCGGCCACGGGGCCGTCGGGGAGTGCCATGACCCCGGCTTCTATAACCGCGCGCCCGCCGCCGCGCACAGGCGCCCGCCTGCACTGGCCGGACCGCCGCGGGTCGGGAACAATGGGGCGATGGCAGGATCCGCGGGCACCGACGCAGGCACCACGCTCGGCGTGCTCGGCGACGATCCGGTCGTCGCGGCCGCCGTGGCGGCCGCCCGGGGCCGGGGCTGGGGCGTGGTCGTGGCCCGCGACGGCGCCGAGGACGCGGCCGACGCGGCGTCGTGGACGTCGCTGCTCGACCCGCGCACCTGCGACGCGGTGATCGTCGGTGCGACGGCTGGAACGCCGCCCGCGCCGAGGCCGTGCGGACGCTCGTGCAGGCCGGCCGCACGCTCGTGCTCGGGCAGCCGCTCGACCGCTCCATGCTCTGGGCGTTCGAGCTCGACATGATCGCCCGCGACTCGGCCGCGCGACTGCTGCCCGCCCTGCCCGACCGACTCCACCCGTGGATCGCGGCGCTCGCGGCCGCGGTCGAGGCGTCCGCCGGTGCGCCAGGGCCGCGCGGCCCGCTCGAGTCGATCCGCCTCGAGCGGACGATGACCGACCGCTCGCGCGACGCGGTGCTCGCGGCGCTGTCCCGCGACGTGGACCTCGTGCGGGCGCTCGTCGGCGACCCCGCGCGGGTGACGGCGCTCGGCGCGGGCGACCCCGACGCGGCGTGGGCGACGCTCGCGGTGGGCCTCACCGGGCCCGCGCACGTTCCGGCCCGCTGGCAGGTTGCCGCGGGCGGGAGGACCGGCCTGCGGATCACGCTCCAGCACGCCCACGGCTCCCAGGAGGTGTTCGCCCCCGATCGGCCCGAGCCGTGGACGGCGTCGCCCGCGCTGCCGCCGCCCGGGCCGTTCGATCGCGGCGCCGTGATCCTCGACCTGGTCGCGGCGGCGATCGGGGGCGGCTCCCCGCCGGAGCCGACGGGCGTGCCGCCGGCCGCATGGATCGACGCGGCGCGGGCCCTCGAGATCGCCGAGGCGGTCCCGCGGAGCCTCTCCCGCGGCCGGGCGATCGACCTGCACCGCGAGGAGTTCTCCGAACTCGGCACGTTCAAGGGCACGATGGCCTCCCTCGGCTGCGGCCTGGTGCTCGCGGCGCTCGTGATCGCCGTGGCGGCGACGCTCGTCGCCGGCGTGGCGGTCGAGCTCGACTGGGAACTCGGCAAGTCGGTCGTCGCGGCCTGGCCGGCGGTGGTGCTGGCGGCCCTGGTGGCCTTCCTGGGCCTCCAGGTGTTGCCGCTGGTCGTGGGGCCCGACCGGACGCCGCCGGGAGATGACCCGGGCGGCGGCTGAACGGCGTCCGGGCGGCCCCTGGCCGGCTGCGAACCTGGCAGGCAGCGAAGGCCGGGCCGTTCGGGCGGCCGCGGGCGACTGCGGGCTTCGGTCTGGGCAGGATGTGCCGTCGCGGGGTGCCGCCGTGCGGGGCGACCCACCCGCCCGGCCGATTTTCCTGGCTGTGGCTTGTTCGCCGGGATTCCCGGGGCTCGCCGCAGTCGCGGGAGCCCGTCCACCATGCGGTTCGCGTCGGCCGTCGTCACGCTCGCAGCCGCGTGCTCCGCCCTGCTTCCGTCCGTCCGCGGCGGGGAGTCCCGCCGCACCGCGATCGTCCTGGCCATCGAGTCGCAGCGCGACGCGGTCGTCAACATCCACGGCCAGAAGGTCGTGGGCGAGGACGAGGCCGGCGCCGAGGCCCGCCGCGTCAACGGCATGGGCACGGGGGTGATCGTCGATCCACGCGGCTACGTGGTCACGAACTTCCACGTCGTGGAGGGCGTGCGGCGGATCGAGGTCACGCTCTCCGACGGCCGCACGACCTCGGCGTCGCTCGTGTCGCACGACCCGCGGACCGACCTCGCGGTGATCAAGATCGCCGCCGACGCGCCGCTGCCGGTCGTCACGATCGGCACCTCGAGCGACCTCATGATCGGCGAGACGGTCCTGGCGCTCGGCAACGCCTACGGCTACGAGCACACCGTCACCCGCGGCATCGTCTCCGCCCTGCACCGCGACGTCGAGGTGAGCCGCACGCAGCGCTACGACGACCTCATCCAGACCGACGCCAGCATCAATCCCGGCAACTCGGGCGGGCCGTTGCTCAACATCAACGGCGAGGTGATCGGGATCAACGTGGCCGTGCGGGCCGGCGCCCAGGGCATCGGCTTCGCGATCCCGATCGACCACGTGCTGGAAGTCGTCACCACGCTCATGTCGGTGGAGCGGGTGGACCACACCTGGCACGGCATCGTGGCGAAGTCCGACGGCCGGCCCGGTGTCGTGGTCGAGGCGGTGCACCGCGAGAGCCCGGCGGCGACGGTGGGCGTGCGGGCGGGTGACCTGATCACCCGGATCGCCGACGTGCCG
>JBJTPA010000178.1:0-8668 GCA_046074885.1 Planctomycetaceae bacterium | reverse complement strand
CGAAGCGGATGCCGAACAGGTCCCACACCTCGCGCTCGAGCCAGTTGGCGCCCTCCCAGAGCGGCACGACGCTCCTGACGGTCGGCTCGGGATCGTCCACGAACACGCGGACCGTGAGCCGCTGGTTCGTCGCCGTGTTCGCCAGGAGGTAGACGAGGCCGTAGCGGCTCGTCGCCCCCTTGAAGTCGAGGTAGTCCACGCAGGTCACGTCCACGAGCAGGTCGAAGCCGCGGTTTTTCAGGAACTCCAGCGAGTCGAACGACCGTGGCTCCGGGACGACGACCCGCGTCTGGCCGCGGAACACGGACGACAGGAACGGGCCGAATCGCTCGCCGAGGGCGGCGAGGACGTCATCGACGGCGGGCGGCGTGAAGGGCATCGGGGTGCGGGGAGGCGGGTCAGGAACGGGAGGCGGCGGACTCGGCGGCGGCGGCGAGTTCGCGTTGGAGGACGGGATTGCGGGAGGCGTCGAGCGAGAGCGGCGCGGCGATCTCCACGAGCGCCCGCTTGCGGGCCTGGCGGCCCGCGGTGTCGAACTCGCGACCGGTGATCGTGCCCTCTCGCTGGATCTTGTCCTGGAGGTCGATGATCGCCTGGATGAGCTGCTCGGGCCGCGGCGGGCAGCCGGGCACGTACATGTCCACCGGGATGAAGCGGTCGATGCCCTGGACGACGGCGTAGGTGTCGAACACGCCGCCGGTGCTCGCGCATGCGCCCATCGAGATGCACCACTTGGGCTCGTGCATCTGCTGCCAGATCCGCTGCAGCACCGGCAGCATCTTCATGACGACCCGGCCGGCCACGATCATCAGGTCGCACTGCCGCGGGCTGAAGCGGAAGACCTCGGCGCCGAACCGGGCCAGGTCGTGCTTGCTCGCCCCGGTGGCCATGAGCTCGATGCCGCAGCAGGCCGTGGCGAACGGCATCGGCCAGAGGCTGTTCTTGCGGCACCAGTTGGCGAGCTCGTCGAGCTTGCCGACGACGACGTTCTCGGGAAGCTCGAGTTTCGGCGAACCTACCGCCATCGGAACACCCCCTTCCGCCAGTCGTACGCGAAGCCGACGATCACGAGGGCCGTGAACAGCATCGCCCCGGCAAAGACGAGGCCGCGGCACGAGACGAGGCCGTCGGCGACCGCCGCGTCGATCCCGGCCGGCGAGCGGCTGGCGACGGCCCAGGGGTAGAGGAACAGGAGCTCCACGTCGAAGACGAGGAATGTGATCGCCACGAGATGGAAGCGGACGTCGAACCGCCGCCGGGTGTCGTGGACCGGATCCATGCCGCTCTCGTAGGGCATCTCCTTGACCGCCCCGGAGCGGCGGGGCCCGAGGAGTTGGGCGAAGATGACGAGCCCCACCGAGACCGCCGCCGCGATCGCGACGAACAGGAGGACCGGCAGGATGGCGTCCACGGGGGCCTCGGGCGGGCGGAAGTGCGCGAATCGGCTGCGAAACCGTACTTCGTGAAATTCGTCACAAAGTCCAGCGGCGGATTTTATACCGGCGGCACGGGCTGGCGGGGAGGTGGGCGTCCCGAACGGCGGCGACAGCCGCGCCGGACGGCGGCCCCGCTCGCTTGATCCGCCGCCGTGTCAGGCGACCCGACGGGCCGGGGGCTGGGCGTCGGCGGCCGGGTTCGCCGCGGGTTCCGGCCGGCGGTAGTCGCCCCGGCTCAGGAGCCATTCGAGCCATACGCAGGCCACGATGAAGAAGTAGCGGCTGCCCATCTCGCGAATCCTCAGCTTCGCGACGCCCGTGCGGCGGTTCCGCCATGTGATCGGGATCGTCGTCCACGAGTAGCCGCGCACGATCGCCTTCAGCGGCAGCTCGACGGTGATGTTGAAGTGCGGCGAGATGATCGGCCCGCAGCCCTCGATGACCTCGCGCCGGTAGGCCTTGAACGCGTTGGTCGTGTCGTTGAGGCGGATGCCGAACAGCAGCCGGATGAACAGGTTCGCCATCCGGTTGAGGAGCCACTTGAGGACGGGATAGTCGATCGTGCCGCCGCCCCGCATGAAGCGGCTGCCGAAGACGCAGTCGTAGCCCTCCCCGAGGGTGCGCCAGTAGCGGACGACGTCGCGGCAGTCGTCGCTCTCGTCGGCCATCATGACGACCACCGCGTCGCCGGTGAACGCGGCGAGGCCGCGGCGGACGGCGCGTCCGAAGCCGTGGGGGCCGGGGTTGCGCACCGGGGCCAGTGCGGGGATCCGGGCGGTCAGCGACTCCAGGATCTCCCACGTGCCGTCGCTGCTGCCGTCGTCCACGACGACGATCTCGTGCTCGATGCCGTGCAGCCGCAGTTCGACGTGGAGGTGCTCGACCGTCGAGGCGATGCAGTCCGCCTCGTCGCGTGCCGGGATGACGACCGACAGCCGCTCGAGCGTTCCGGGCTTCGGGGGCGCGATGACCAGCATGGTTCGTGGTCGGCTCCGTCAGGCGCAGGGCTCGAGCGGCATGCCGGCGGCGGGCGCGCCGCACTCGCGGGTGACGCGGGTTGAGAGGGCGGCGAAGCGGCGCCGCACGCGGCCGGAGAGGGGCGTGCCGGGCAGCAGCCGGACGAGGTCGGGGATCGCCGCGAGCGTGTCGAGCGCGAGGTCCCTGGAGCCGGCGGCGATCAGGGCCTCGACCGACCGCAGCGCCGACGAGACGTGCCAGCGGACGCTGGCGGCAACCACGCGGTCGCGGACCTCGGGCGGCAGCGAGCGGGCGTTGATCGCGATCGCCGCCGCGACGTCGGGCCAGCCCCGGCCCGTCGCGAACAGCCGGGACGTCTCGTTCGCGGCGTGGCGGCGGTAGGCGGCCAGGGCCCGCGGCTCGAACCACACGCGGCGGCGCGCCGCGATCCGCACCCACATCTCCCAGTCGAGCGCCTGGACGAGGTCGGGGCGGAAGCCGCCGAGCGCCTCGTACGTGGCGCGGGCCACGACGGCGGCGGGCGTCTGCACGCGGATGCGCTCCGCGATCCGCGGCAGCCAGCCGTCGAGCACGCCGGCGAACCAACCGACGCGGGAGTTCACCTTCAGAAGCCGGCCGGCGCCATCCACGATCCGGCAGCGGCAGAAGGCCATGCCGATGTCCGGGGCGCGGCCGAAGCCGGCGAGCACGCGGGCGTAGAAGCCGGGCAGCACGAGGTCGTCCTGGTGGAGAAGGTGCACGAGGTGGCCGCGAGCCAGCTCGATCGCCCGGTTCCAGTTGCCGGCCAGCCCGAGTCGCTCGCCATGCCGCACGATCTCGACGCGGCCGGAGCGATCCACCGTGCCGACGAGGTCCTCGACGAGGCCCGCCGGCGAGCCGTCATCGACGATCGTGATCTGCATGTCGTCGGCCGCCGGCGCCTGCGCGAGGACGGAGCGGAGCGCGTCGGCGAGCAGGGCGTCGGGCCGGTAGGTGGGCAGCATCACCGACACCCGCGGCCGCGGTCGGGAGCCGCGGACGGGCGCGATGGGCGGCGGCGGTGCGGGATCGCCGGGAGTCATGGGGGCGATGGGACGGGGTTTCGGCGGGGGAAATACCAGATGTGCGTGGCCCGCCGACAGCCCGATCCCGCCCCTGTTTTCCGGCTGTCGCGCCGTCGCCGCCGCCCCTTCTCCCTCACCGATGACGGCAAGTCCGGTTGCGCCCCGTGGCCCGGTCGCCTCGCGACCGGGAATCCGGGCAGTCCCGGTTGCAAGGCAACCGGGCTACGGCGGGCATGCGGGCAGATCCATTCGCATCCGGCAAGGCTGCCGGGGCCATGGATGGCCACCTCGCCAAGGGCGGATTGCGGAGTGACCGCGACGCTGGAGGCGTCGCCCACTTCCGGGCGGACGCCCGGCAAGGCTGCCGGGGCCATGGATGGCCCGGCAGCCGTGAAATCAGAAAAACCCGAAGCCCCAGCCCATGAACTCCCTGTCGGCGCCGATGGTGACGTTGGCGAAGGGCGTCTCTCCGGATCCCTGGCTGCGGTAGGGCGAGAACGAGGCGCGGGCCTCGGCCATCGCGGCGGCGGACGCAGCAGCCGTCTGCTGCCGTGAGTCCTCCGCGAACTGCACCCGCTGCGCGCGGCCCTGGTCGAAGGCGGCCTGCCGCTGCTGGAGCCGGCTCCGCTCGGCCTCGATCTTGCCGATCTCCTGCTCGAGCTGGGCCGCGGACATCTTGACGACATCGGGAACGTCCTTGAGCGTCTCCGCCCGCTTCTGGTCCGACATCGCGGCGAGGTACTGGCCGACCCAGGCGCGGGCGTCCTTCGCCTCGGGCGAGTCCATCACCTTGAACTTCGCGTCGAGGTCGTCGAGCAGGTACTCGAGCTCGTATGACGACATCCCGGCGACCCGGCGGTTGAAGTCGGCCTTGATGGCATGAACCTGGTCGGGCGTGTAGATCTGCTGCGACGACAGCCACTCCCCGAGCTCGAAGATCGCCCGCCGCCAGCGTGTGCTGTTCATGATCTCCGCCTTGCGGGCGAGGTCTTCCGCGGCCTGTGCGTTGGCCGGCGCGGCGGCCGCCGTGCCGGAGGCGGACGCCGGCTCGGCCGCCCGGCCGAACCCGGCGGCCGAGGCCACGGCGAGCGTCGCCAGGCAGATCGTCGTGAAGGTCGTGGTGGACGAGGCTCTCATCGCGACGCGCTCCCCGGCTTCCGCACCAGCGTGGCGGTCATCGGCTGCCCGTGGTCGGCGCCCACGTGCGTGGGGATCGACCGCCAGATGCACCGGTCCTTGCCATCGTAGGTGTAGATGTTGACCGAACCGACCTGGCTGCCGTCGGGCCGGACCGTGGTCACGTGGGCGATCCACGAGCCGCCGTCCCGGTGCCAGGTGCCCTCGGCGTGGCTGCCGTCGGAACCGAAGGCCCACGACCGGATGGATCGGGACAGCGGCTCCCAGCCGATCCGCTGTGAGATCGTCATCGTGGGGCCGCTCGCGCCGGCCGCCGGCCCCATGGCGAGATCCCGCTCCAGGAACGTCTTCGTGTCGTTCCACTTGACGGAGAGCCGCAGCGCGGGCCGGTCGTTCGCGTTCGGCGCCAGCGGCGCGCCGGCGGCCGGAGCCTTGCGCTCGATCTCCCAGTCGCCGACCATCCACGCGAGCTGCTGGAGGCAGGCCGGTCCGGCCGGCTCGGCCGCCCGGGCCTCGCGGAGGGCCGTGAGCTTCCAGGTGCCGTCGTGCCGGACCCAGGTCGCGCTGAACCGGCCGGTGAGCGCGGCGCCGGCCGGGCCGATCTCGATCGTGCCGTCCTCGATCGCCACGTCGGCGGTGAGGAAGCGGACCTTCGTGTCGCTGATCCGCACCTCGGGCCGCGGGGCGCCGGCCGGCGCGGGCTTGGCCGTGGCCACCGTGTCCCGACCGGGGAGCACCGCCCCGAGGTCGTCGACGATGTCGCCGTCGGGCGTCCACAGGGCCGCACATGCCTTGCCGTCGCCGCGGCCGAGCGCGTCGAGGTAGGCCTGGGCGGCGGCGCGAATCTGGGCCTCGTCGCCCTCTCGCGGCGCCGGGTCCGCCGCCGCGGCCACGGCGGCGAGCAGGGCCACGGCCGCCAGCAGCGTGGCGCGGGGAGACGGCACCAGGACGTTGGGCATCGAAATCGTTCCTGTGGTGATACGGACCATGCATCGTATCACCCGGCACGCCGGCCCGAAAACGTTTCGTCCGCGCCGGTGGAAACGCCTCGTCCGCGCCGCCCGTGTCGTCTGTATAGTTCCCGGTGGGAGCGATTTGCCATGCGGGTCGGCGGAGGACCCTCCTTGGAAACGATCATGGAGCCGAGCCGGCGGGTCATCGGGATCGTGATCGTGCTTGCGGGGGTGGCGGCGGGTGCTGCCCCGGTCGCCCACGACCCGGACCCGTACGCCGCGCGCCGCCGGCGCATGGTGGACGAGGACCTCGCCCGCGAGGGCATCACCGATCCGCGCGTCCTCGAGGCGATGCGGCGGGTGCCGCGGCACCTGTTCGTGAAGCCGGAGCACGTGCACGCGGCCTACTTGGACCAGGCCCTCGACATCGGCCACGGGCAGACCATCTCGCCGCCGTTCGTCGTCGCCTCCATGACGCAGGCGATCGATCCACGGCCGACGGACAGAATCCTCGAGATCGGCACGGGCAGCGGGTACCAGGCAGCGGTGCTCGCAGAACTCGGCGCCGAGGTCTCCACGGTCGAGATCGTCGCGCCGCTCGGCGAGGCGGCGGCCGCCACCCTCGGCCGGCTCGGCTACGACCGCGTCCGGGTGCGGATCGGCGACGGGTCCCTCGGCTGGCCCGAGCATGCGCCGTTCGACAAGATCATCGTCACGTGTTCCCCGGAGCGGGTGCCGCAGCCGCTTGTCGATCAACTCGCCGAGGGGGGCAGGCTGATCGTACCGCTCGGCGAGCAGTACCAGCAGGTCCTGCACCTCTTCGAGAAGCGCGACGGCCGGCTGGTGGACACGGCGCTCGTGCCGACGCTGTTCGTGCCGATGACCGGAGCCGCCGATGCCGAGCGCCGGGCGCAGGCCGATCCGCGGCGACCGGCGATCGTGAACGGCGATTTCGAGCGATCGACGGTCGAGACGGGGAAGGCCGACGGCTGGCACTACCAGCGTCGCAGCCGCCTGGTCGAGGGCGCCGCCCCGGAGGGCGGGCGGTTCCTCGAGTTCGAGAACGCGGAGCCCGGACGCTCCGCGCACATGCTCCAGGGGATGGCCATCGACGGCGGGTCGGTCGCCGCGGTCGACGTGTCGCTGCGGATGCGGCTCGTGGGCGCGGGGCCCGGCACCCGCCCCCAGGAGGCGGCCGGCCTGATGCTGCACTTCTTCGGCGCGCGACGCGCCTACCTCGGATCCGGGGTGCTGGGGCCGTGGCATGCCGACGTGCCGACGTGGGCCGCCGTCGAAGGCCGGTTGGATGTGCCGCCGGAAGCGACCGAGGCCATCGTGCAGGTGGGGCTCAACGGCGCCACGGGCACGCTGTCGCTCGACGACCTGCGCCTCTCCGCCGTGGCCCGCGACTGACGCGGGAAGCGCCGGGGCGGCTTCTGGTAGGGTGACCGCATGTCCGACCACGTCGCCGTGCTCGCCGACCTCGTCCGCCGCCCCAGCGTCAACCCGATGGGCCGCGACGTCTCCGGCCCCGACTACCTGGAGGGCCGCGTCACCGAGTGGCTCGTGCAGCGGTTCAAGGCCGCCGGCATTCCCTGGGCCCGGCAGCCGGTGGCCCCGGGGCGGGACAACGTCGTGGCGCGGCTCGAGGCGACGGTGCCCGACGCGCCAGCGTTGCTCTGGGACGCGCACCAGGACACGGTGCCGGCCGACGGCATGTCGATCGAGCCGTTCACTCCGGCCGTCCGCGACGGCCGCCTTCACGGCCGCGGCGCCTGCGACGTGAAGGGGGGCATGGCGGCGATGCTCGTGGCCCTCGATCGGCTGGCCGCCGGGCCGCGGTCCGCGACCGTGGTCCTCTCGGCGACGGTCAACGAGGAGTTCGGCTTCTCCGGGGCGAAGGCGCTCGCCCGGCTCTGGTCCGACGCGGCCAGCGAGCCGGGCGACGCGGCGGCACGGCAGCTCGTCGGGGGTCGGCCGGCACTGGCGATCGTGGCCGAGCCGACGGGCCTCGACCTCGTGACGCAGCACAAGGGGGCCGTCCGCTGGCGGGTGCGCGTCCACGGCACGGCCTGCCACAGCGCGCACCCGGAGCGCGGCGACAACGCCATCTACCACGCGGGCCGCGCGATCCTCGCCGTCGAGGCGCTCGCCGCGGAACTCGCCGCGCGGGAGCCGGGGCACCCGTGCGGCCCCCCGACGCTCAACCTCGGCACCGTCCGCGGCGGGGCGGGCGTGAACCTCGTGCCCGACCTCGTCGTGCTCGAGATGGACCGCCGCCTCGTGCCGGGCGAGGAGCCGGAGGCGGCGAGAGCCGAGGTGGTCGCGCGGATCGCGGCGGCCTGCCCGGCCGCCCGCATCGAGCACGAGCCGCCGTTCCTCGAGAGCGCGGGCCTGCCCGACCGCAGCCGCGCGCGGGCCGCGGCCGCGTGGGTGGGCCGGCTCGAGAGGGCGGCGAAGGCCCGCGGGGGCGGCATCCGCGGCGCGGCGCGGTATGGCACCAACGCGAGCATCTTCGCGGCCGCCGGCGTGCCCGCGGTGGTGTTCGGCCCGGGCTCGATCGAGCAGGCCCACACGGCCGACGAGTGGATCGACCTCGCGCAGGTCGAGGCCGCCGCGGCCGCGCTCCACGACGTCGTCGCGGGGCCGCTCGCCGGCTGATACAACACCCACGGTCCGGCGGAGAGTCGGGCAAGGGATTCCAGCGAAGGGAGCGGCGCGCGATGGCAGGCAGGATCAAGGTCACGGGCCCGGTCGTCGATCTCGACGGCGACGAGATGACGCGGATCATCTGGCAGTTCATCAAGGACAAGCTGATCCTGCCCTACCTGGACCTCGACATCCGCTACTACGACCTCTCGATCCAGAACCGCGACGCGACCGCCGACCAGGTGACGGTGGACGCCGCCAACGCGATCAAGGAATTCGGCGTGGGCGTGAAATGCGCCACGATCACGCCCGACGAGGCCCGCGTGCGGGAGTTCGGCCTCAAGCAGATGTGGAAGAGCCCCAACGGCACGATCCGCAACATCCTCTGCGGCGTGATCGTCCGCGAGCCGATCATCATCAGGAACATCCCGCGGCTCGTGCCCGGCTGGACGAAGCCGATCGTCGTCGGCCG